>JANMME010000790.1:0-1950 GCA_031373015.1 Saprospiraceae bacterium | reverse complement strand
GTTCATCATTGACCCCAATTTTGAGGAAAGCCTGAAAAAAAACCGCAAAGCAATTTCTGCTTATGGCTGGAAACCCGTTGGCTCTGATGCAGAATCAACCGCCAACGATTTCATCCCCAATGTGTTCGTTTCCCCGACGGTGGCAAAATCTATTTTGGGTGAAAAAGCCCATAAAGCCGAAAGTGAACTGTCGGATTTGCGCGAAGGCGACAAGTTCAAGCCCGTCAAGGTGAAGGCAAAAATCGAACTGCGGCTCGACAAAGAAAGCAAATCACTGGAAGGCTCCAATGTGCTGGCCGTCATAGAAGGCAGCGACGAAAAACTCAAAAAGGAATTTGTATTCGTAACGGCCCACTACGACCACTTGGGCATGTCCGACAGTACCGTAATCTATTATGGCGCCGACGACAATGCTTCCGGAACTTCAGGGGTGATCGAAATCGCACGGGCATTTGCCGAAGCCCAAAAACAAGGTGCCGGCCCAAAACGCACCGTGGTGTGCATGTTGGTCAGCGGCGAAGAAAAAGGCTTGCTTGGCTCAAAGTACTACACAGAGTTTCCGCTTTTCCCGCTTAGTAATACCATCGTGGACATCAATATTGACATGATCGGCCGGATAGACGACCGCCATGCCGGTAATCCCGATTACGTTTATGCTATAGGCTCCGATCGCCTCAGCACGCATCTGCATGATATCAGTGAAATGGTGAATGCCGAGCACACCAAACTGGAGCTTGACTATAAGTACAATGCCAAAGACGATCCCAATCACTACTACGAGCGCTCCGACCACTACAATTTTGCCCAAAAAGGGATTCCTGTTGTGTTTTATTTCAATGGGACCCACCCTGATTACCACCGCCCGACAGACACTGCGGATAAAATCAACTTTGACGCGCTCGCCAAACGCGCCCAACTTGCCTTTTATGTAGCCTGGGAAGCGGCCAACCGCCCAACGCGCATAACGCCCAATATCCCTCAAGAAAAGAAAAAGGATGATGCGGGCAACTAAAGAAATGTTTTTCATTTGACAATACCCGCCCTACGGATTTAAGCCGTAGGGCGGGTTTGTTTTTAGTGATAACTATTTCAGCCACTAATTGCACTAATTTACACGAATTATGCATCATATACGCCCAAATTCGTGTAAATTCGTGCAATTCGTGGCTACCTTTTCGACATGAATTTTTTCCAAAAAACAGTCTCCATCATCCTGGGCCAACCAGTTTCAAAGGCGGCGGCTTCAGTGCATCACTTTCGTTTTGAATCGCTTGCTCTGAATCGGAATGTTGCCTACGATGTTTATTTACCACCCGGTTACGACCCGTCAACTGGAGGTCTATACCCGCTCGTCCTTTTCAACGACGGCCAGGATCTGCCCCGGATGCACTTTGCCGATATCCTCGAAAAATGGGCGTCGGATAAAAAAAACACGGCCTTCATCTCCATTGGCATCCACACTTCCGAACGGCGTATTCGCGAATACGGCACGGCACAACAAGCCGATTACAAAGGCCGGGGCGACTTGGCGCCCAAGTACGCCCGTTTTATCTTGGAAGAATTTTTACCGCATGTCCGCCAACAGTTCCGGGTATCTCTGAATGCCAAACACACGGCATTTGCAGGCTTTTCGCTGGGCGGGCTTTCTGCACTGGATATTGCCTGGGCGCACCCGGAAGTTTTTGGCGCGGTGGGTGTTTTTTCCGGTTCGTTCTGGTGGCGCTCCCACGACGTGCGCCCCGAAGACCCCGATGCCGACCGTATTATGCACGAAATCGTTCAAAAAACGACCAGATTTGACAAAAACCAACGCTTTTGGTTTCAATGCGGTACCCTGGACGAGGAGGATGACCGCAACCACAACGGCATCATTGACTCGATTGACGATACGCTCGACCTCATCCGCGCTTTGCGCGAAAAAGGCCTTCCTGAAAAAAACTTGCGCTATTT
>JANMME010000766.1:0-3072 GCA_031373015.1 Saprospiraceae bacterium | reverse complement strand
CTGAAACAAGCGTATTATTTCTTGAGCATTGGCGTCTCTGTTGAAAAAGGGAGAATTTAAAAAAAGCAAGGCCTCCTGTCGGCCTTTTTCACCCATTGCCTTGATGATGTCCAACAAAAAAATATTTGCCATAAATTATGTTCTTACTTTCATGGATCAAAAAAGTTCGAACTTGTTCTGAACCAATCCTGTGGAAAAAGTTTGCAAAAGTGTCCATATTTCTGGGAATTCCCCCCTGTACATTTGTCCAAGTTTTCACATAATAAACACATTTGACATGTTTAAAAAGTACTGTTTTTTGATCCTTGGGATCTTGTTCCTTTCCGAAATCCAGGCCAACAACATCCTTCCAACACCATCCAGCCAAGTTAATCTCCCTGAAGAGTACTCCTGTAACCTTCCGGCTCCTGCTTCCGTATCCATAGAAGAAATAGGCCCTACCTGGGCAAAGATAACATGGGTAGCGGCTACACCAAACGTTGAACACAGGATCAGGACCTATAAGTCAAATGGCAATATATTGGTTAGTACGATTATTACGCCCGCTGGGCAGTTGTCAACATTCGTTTGGGGACTGGTTGAGAATGAAACCTACTACACCATCGTAAACGCAATTTGTAAAAACGGAGAAAACAGCCCGTACGGTATCACCACTCCAGAGTATACAACCATCACTGATGAATTGGTGGTTAGCGGATTTACGCCACTAAACAACCCTAGAGCCGTTTGTTGGATTACTTCAACTTCCCTATATCCGAATGATCGGTGTGCTCTCCAGTCAGGGGTGACATCTACTTTCAGGATTATCCAAACAAATGCACCATTTAACCAAAGACAATTTCAAGCGTCGAGTAATGGCGGACTCTTAACAGTTCAAATGGACGCTAGCAATGAAGGACAAGGACTGTTTTATCGAATCCAAATAGACGATCATGATCCGAATTTTCATGGGTCACTTTACCAAATCAAGCTGATGAACAATCAGAACCCGATTGCTACTTTCCGAATTTTCAAAGACGATAGCAATAACTACTTCCTGAGGCGTCAATCAATGGATTCTCTTTATGAAATTCAGCGTATTATACCTTGCACCGTATGCCTTCAATCCGGCTCATCCGGCTCCTCAACAGGTTTTAGCACCGAACGGACGGCCTCAACAACTTCGTCACATCCAGCTATAGCCTCCCCCAACCCCTTCTCCGAATCCCTCGACGTTTTCCCGGGCAACCTGTATGCAGAAAACATCCATTTTCAACTGTACAACCTCAGCGGCCAAAAAGTCCTTGACCAGCAGTTCCCTGGCGGCCAGGAGCAATACACTTTGCCCACCGCTGGCCTCTCACCCGGCTTCTACATGCTTCGCATCGAAGCAGACGGCGAGGAGCAGACCTTGAAGGTGGTCAAGTCTGAGTAGAAAATCCATGGAACATACTTTCAAGCCACGGTCCTGATTACGGGGCCGTGGCATTTTTATGGTATGAAAAAGCGGCGGCGCGACTTTACGCCGCGCCGCCGCAATTAAATAAACACAAAGATTTGTTCAAGGGATCGTGAAAGTATATTTACAACAATTGTAATGTATATTACTAGAGGCTTGTGCTCAGGTCTTCAAAATAAAAGGTGTTGGCACCCCAATAGAAACTGTTTGCCGGATTGGGAAATGGGGGAGACCAAAAAAATGAGTTCAAGCCTGACACCGTTACATTAGGCGAGCGCGTGATGACCATTGAACCGGTCACAAAGTTGTAGCCGATACCGCAGTGTCCGGTAGACAGTTCTTGCAATGGGTTGATTTCTGCAGCCAAGGTGGCCCCACCTGCAGTAAAAGGCACATCGTACAATTTTGCCTTGTCCGTTATTAAAGTGCTTGTTGCAGAAACTACGAGCGAGTTGCCTTCAAAATTTACGATGGCAAGCCCTTTTGCTACATAACCAGCTGCCAGGTTGTTGATAGCGCCGACCGCGGCATAGGTTCCCCAGTTATTGCCGTTGTTCGTTATGGTCACCAGCACATTGGAATTGTTTCTCAAACCGTAGATGGTATTTGATCCATCATATTCTATATCCGAAACAGTACCGATGGTGCTGGAGGAAATAAGGGTACACTGGCCAGTTACCGGGTTAATTTCCATCAGTTTGTTGTCATAGACATCAACGTTGTTTGTACCCGTGGTGACAAAGAGCAGACCGTTAACCCAACAAACCCCTTTAAGGTCTACGAGAATAATATTTTGACCATTAGGACTGACAACAAAGGGCTGAAGGCCAGGTGCATTGAGCACCGCGCCAGAGCCTGCATCCAGTTTGACCAACAGGCTTGGCCGGTTGTTAGGGGCAAACATCGTGACACCATACATGACGGGCGAACGATCAGCAGAAGGAAGATTGGCCGAAGATTGAACGTTAGCATCTGCAACTTGAATGCCGTCTTTCTGACAGGCATTAAAAGCAAAAATGGAAATCAACAGGCTCAGTGTGAGCAGTGATTTGGCTGAAAAATGATTCATTATAATTGTGTTTTTGTGTGTGAAAAAGTAGTTTCTGTGTTACATCTGATGGGGAAGGGGCGTTTGATTCCTCTCAGTAAAAACGGAGGCGCGACTTTACACCGCGCCTCCGCAGATAAAACAAACACAATGATTTGCTCAGGGGTGGTTTTAGCCGGGCTTTTGTTGCTCAAGGGCAAAACTGTGGTGGCAATCCACTTCCACAGGTATACTGAAAGGAAATTGATCCACGAGGAGATACGCAAGCGCTCCCAGAATTGCCTGCAGTAGAATATAGATAAAAAGTAATGGGTTGAGAGCCAGTATTTGTGATTCTAAATGGCTGACCACTTGGAGCACAGAACCATTCACCATTTTGTATGGTCTGCCAAAAACCAGAACTGTTGCCACAAGTATTGCTAAATGTACACGATGTGTTTGAACTGGACACACCACAGATTTCTGCTGATTGAAAGTTGCCGGAAGTCACCACCAACTGCATGCAACAAGGGCCACGATCAGAGGAGGTAATGTCTGGAGTAACAGTGCCCAACTCTTGCTTCAAATCAGGCTTACTGCAAAATGA
>JANMME010000749.1:0-4482 GCA_031373015.1 Saprospiraceae bacterium | reverse complement strand
TTGGATGCAATGCAACAACACCGAATGGGAAGCAGTGGATTTTCTTATGGAACACGGCGTGGAGCGGCAAGATATTGTACTTGGGTTTGTGTCGCCAGAGGCGAGGGCTTTTTCAGGGTTTGCAGTGGCATGAGCGCATGTTATCACCCCAGCCCCCCCATTCGAAGCACCACACAAAACCCATCCTCCCGCGTAATCTCCAAATTCCCCCCGATCTTCTCCGCCCGCATCTGCATATTGGAGGTTCCCAGCCCTGTGGTTTTGTAGCCCTTTTCTTCCACCTGGCCATTGTCGCAAATACGCATCTCGAAGCCCTCTCCCGTTTTTTTGAGGCTGACGGTCACCATG
This sequence comes from Saprospiraceae bacterium, assembly GCA_031373015.1. Classification (GTDB taxonomy): domain Bacteria; phylum Bacteroidota; class Bacteroidia; order Chitinophagales; family Saprospiraceae; genus M3007. The sequence goes on along the minus strand of JANMME010000749.1, from coordinate 4,134 downwards.
TCGCCGTTCGTGTGTTTGGCCGCATTGGTGATGGCTTCTTTGTATAGGAGGTAGATGTTTTGGCGAATATTGGTGGGCAGATTTTGCTTCAAGGAAAGATTATCTACTTGAATGTCAAAGCGAATGTCCCGGGGCGTGAGCGTTTCTTCGGCGTGTTCGCGCATGCGGTCGAGCAGGTTTTCGAGTTTGTCTTTGCGGGCGTCAATGGCCCACACGGTGTCGCGCATGTGGGCCATTGCGTTGCGGCTGATCTCGCTGATGCGCTTGAGCTTACTCTTGTCTTTTTCAGGGGCCGTGAGTTCCAGGGCTTCGGATTGCATGGCGAGGCCCGCGAGCAAAGTGCCCACGTCGTCGTGCAGGTCGCTGGAGATCTGCACGCGCATGCGCTCGATTTTGAGGGCTTGCTGGAGGCGGTACATAAACCAACCGTAAATGATACCGGCAGTTGCCAACACACACAATAGGTAAAACCACCAAGTTTGCCAGAACGGAGGGCTAATGACAATTTTCAGGCTGCAAACCGCGTCGTTCATAACACCATCGGAATTGGAGGCTTTTACCTGAAAAGTATAGGTGCCCGGCGGGAGATTTGGATAGCGCACAAAATTATTATTGCCGTTGGATACCCAATCGTTTTCAAAACCTTGCAAGCGGAAATAGAACTGATTCCCGTTTGGGTCACTGAAGTCGAGGACTGCAAACTGGAAAGAGAGTGTATTGTGCTGATAATCAACCTTTAGCGGAATCGTTTCATTTCGATGGGTAGAGGAGATCTGGTCGTTCACGAATATTTGAGTGATATGTACTGGGGGCGCAGTGTTCAGCAATTTCACTTCCTCTGGTCGAAAGACGTTCAGCCCGTTTTTTCCGCCCAACCAAAATTCGCCCGTCGAACTTGTAATAAACGTACCCATGCTTGCACCCAGTAAGGCTAGGCCATCGGCTTTGCCGAAACGGTTGGATGTTTTAGCAAGGGGATCATAGCGCAGCAGCCCATTGTTGCCAGACAGCCAGAGCAAATTGTTTTTATCCGCTAAAACAACATAGTAAAGTTCTGAAGGAATGCCGTCGTCGGCCAAATTCAACAAGCGGGCTCGGCCTGATGACCGTTCGATTTTTAACAAACCCTTTGTTGTGGCGGCAAAGAGAAGCGAATCTCCCTGCTCCAAAAAATGATGGCAGGCGCCTACTTCTTTCCACTCGGTTTGCAGGTGGAGAACCTTGCCCTCTTGTTCAAAAACCAGTAGCCTTTCTGTTTCATCCGCGATATAGACTCGTCCGTTTTTATCTTGAAAAAGGGCTGTTATAACCTGAAAATGGTAAGGAGAAAGATCATACCAGGGCTTGAGGTTGACTTTTTCAAGGGAAGTGGAAAGCACTAAAACTTCCCTCCCTTTTGCGGCTAATATCTCCCCACTTTGAAGTTTCAGGTAGCAGTTGATCTTGTCAAAAGGGCTGTTTACGGGCCCCAAGAAAAAACTGTCACAGAAGATAGGGGTTGTTTTGCCCTGGCGCCAAAGGAACAGGTTGTTCTCATAAGCGCCCCAAACATTGCCTTTGTTGTCTTCGTGGAAATGCGAAACCGGGAGCAGGTCAAAATCCATCTCAGGCATGGCAAGGTTTTCTAATTTTTGGCTGTGCCGCAACACTCTTTTTTGGGCGTCCAAAAGGTATGTGCCGTTTTTTTCGGTGCTCGACCAAATGTTCCCGTTTTTGTCCGCATAGAGCGCAGACACGGCTGCGCCTGACAATGCAAGCACAGATTCAAATTTCTTTTTTTTTAAGTTGGCGAAGGAAATGCCACGTTCTCCCCAAGAAAGCCAAATGTTTCCAGTCGGGTCGGCATACAGCTCTTCATAAGCCTCATCCCTTGGGCTATAGGAGTCATTTGCCTGGTATTGAATGTGTTGTACAAAGGCTTTTTTCTGCTTGTCAAAAACCAATAGCCCATAGTTGCAGGTCACCAGAAGATGTTGCGGATCAAGTTCCGTCATTCCATAAATATACCCTACGATGGCTGGGATGCCGGGTGTACGACCAACTTCGACCTCAGTTTTACCTGTACTGGGGTCAAAAACACCTATTCCATCGTACACGGCTACCCATATTAGGTGTTCTGATTCGACGATTGCGGCATTTGTAGCCGTTGACAGCGCGATAGATTGCCCGTCAGCGTCTTTTAGAAATTCAAAATAGTTGCCTAATCCGGTTTCCAAGGTTCGCCAAACCAATCCTCCCCGCGACGGCAATTGAGTTTCAAGCAAATGAGTCGGTTTTCCATTGGCATCGGCTACCACTTGGGCACGGTTGCCCTCCATGGCGCATTTGGCGGTAAAGGTTTTTTTCACTAGGTCAAACCAATACAAAACACCTTCTTCGCCGCTGCCAATGCGAAGCCACAACGGCCCATTTTTGGCTAAATGAAAAACGTAATAATGTTTCAAAGACGAACCGGGCAAGGACCAGTTTTCAAACAAGCCTGTACGCCAATGGTAGCACTGCAAAGACCCAAAAGTGCTAAACCAGAGGTCTCCATTACCGTCTTCAAAACAGGCACTGGTGACCAGATTCTCGGAAATTGAATTTGGATTGCTTGGGTCGTGGGTGTTTGCGAGGAGGTTTTTGCCGTCAAAACGGCAGAGGCCAGCGGCCGTTCCGATCCATACGAATCCTCGAGAATCCTGGGAAAAACGGTAATTATCTGCAATTGGAAGGCCGGCAGACTGGTCAAGGTGGTGAAAAGACAGCTTGACTCCTTGTGCGAGGAGTGTTTGACCCAATAGAAAGGCAATACCGTACGACAGAATTTTTGACACCAAACCAAACTGAAAAGGCCGGGAAGGTAGTGCATAATCTGCGCTTCCTAAACCGGCATTTTCGAAAAGTATGGCACACCTAAATTCGAGTGTTGATAATCAATGTGGTTGGCGAGGTGTGCCACTCTTCAGATCAGGCTGCAGCAGGTTTCCGCCATCTGACCAGGTAAATCCCGGAGGTTTCCATAAACGCTGCTGTGCCCGTTGGGTCGTCGCTGTCTGTCACGGGGTCGCCTTCAGCTGCTACTGCACAAAAGCCGGGACAAGGAAGGTCAGATTGGATATGAGAGAGCGGTGGGTTGTTTTCCAGACGGCCAGGGCTTGGTAAGAGCACAAACGAAGCACCCGTAAAAGAACGGAATTCACCGAATTGATTGGCAAAAAAGCCTACGCCAGCCACCTCGATATTATCCTTGTTCGCCATCAGGTTTTGCAACATGGCCTTGCTGAAAAAAGTAGAAAATTCCGCAGATGATCCAAAGGAGGTTTCAGCCAAAACAACATGGTTGGTGGCAGTATCCCGGTTGAGAATGGATATGCTTTCAGGCGGGCCATTTGAGATGAGATTTCCACTTAAAATATAGCCAACCCCTCCTCTGCCGTCTTTTTCCGTCCCGTTCTCCCGGATGCCGACCGCCATGACGCGCCGGGAAAGATCAGCCGAACTAGCAACAGCATTGTACACACGGAGACCGACGCAATTGGATTGGGCGAGCAGTAGATTAATATCAGCCTTCGAAAGAAAGCCCTGGAATACGCTGTTGAGGTTTAATGTATCCGATTCTGCGGTAGTGGTAAACACTTTTCCTGGGTGTAGTGGATTGTAAATCATGATGGGTATTTGTTGTAAATGATGTTGTTAAACGTTGCCTCTTTACCCGCAGTAGCTTTAGCGAAGGCGGGCCTCCAACGCCTTCCGAATCACTTCCGCCTTGCTATTCACCTCCAGCGTCCGGTAAATATGCTTGATATGATCCCGCACGGTATCAATCGAAATGCTCAGTTTGTCGGCGATGAGTTTGTAACTCAGCCCGTCCACCAGCCCTTCCACGATCTGTTGCTGCCGGGGCGAGAGGAGGTCGTCCTCCTTGCGTTTTTTGGGCATAAAATGCTGGGCAATCTTGCGAGCAATAGAGGGCGACATGAACGACCCGCCCTGGTGAACCGTAAAAATGGCCTCCTGAATGGTCGGGAGGGGGGTGCGTTTTGAAATATAGGAGCAAGCGCCCGAACACAAAGACTTGAAAATCTTGTCGTCTTCCTCAAAGGTCGTGAGCATCACAATATCCGTGTCCGGGAATTTTTGCCGAATATGCCG
>JANMME010000689.1:0-5895 GCA_031373015.1 Saprospiraceae bacterium | reverse complement strand
ACAAAGTCGCCATTGTAGCGCCCATCCCAACCTTCAGATAAGTTGTCAACATTGGGAAGGAATTTTTCTCGCGAATAAAGCAGTTCGCCCCAACGGTCATAAACACGCATGAAATTGACCTCTTCCACGCCCAAACCTGTGTAAATGTTGAAGTGGTCGTTCAAACCACTGGGGTTGGCGGGGCGGAAAATATTGGGCAAAAACACGTTGCGGTTAGGGTCAATATTCACCACCACCGTGCCAGAGCCGGAACAACCAAAGGAGTCCAGCACCGTAAGCGTGTAGGTCAAGTTGGTGAACGTGTAGGCCGTAGCGTTCAAGGTGTCTGGATTGAGTAAGGCCTGAGGATTTGTCCATGTAAAGCCTCCAATTACCGCTGCGCCTGTGATAATGGGTTCTAAATCAGCCGTTGCGCCCAATTCAACCTCAAGAACATTCGGATCGAAAGTCACCGTGATTGGGGAAGGCTCGGCCACAAAAATCGAGTCGGTAATCGCGCAGTCCTTTACGTCAATATAAGTAATGAAGTGTGGCCCACCACCAATCGTAACAGGAAAGTCCGGGTCGAGCACCGCTCCAAAATCAACACTAAAACGGTATGGGCCTCCTGAACCGCCTGTGATAGTAAGGATGTTCAGAATGGTCTCGTCGCCATTGCAGGTGAGGGGCGCCAAGGGTTCATAAGAACCTATCACCGCAGGTGGATCTGTCACCGTAGCGTTTGTAACGGAAGTACAGCCGTTCATATCCGTCACTGTCACCAGGTAGGTGCCGGCTGGAAGCATTTCAGCGATTTTGTCATCGCCTACGTTTTTGCCAGCTGCATTTTCCCAGTTGTAGGTGTAATTTGGTACGCCGCCAAACACCTCTACCGTCGTTTGGCCATTATCGCCGCCAAAACAGTTGGGATTTGTAAAGGTGGTTGTCAGGGCAATTTGGCCCGGTTGGCCTATGACAATCGTATTGATCGAACTCGTACACATCTTGTTATCCGTCAATGTGACGGTATAATTTCCGGCAGGCAGTCCGATAACATTTGAAGTGGTAGCGCCCGTATTCCAGAGATAGGTGTAAGGCCCACCATTACCACCCGAAGGCGTAATAGTCGCTGTACCCGTGCTGTCGCCGTAACAAAGTGTTTCAGTAGTTGATAGAGCGCCTGTGATCTGGGGTGGTGTTGTAATGACCACGGTATCAATAAGAAAACAGCTTGGGTTACTAGCATTGGTTATCGTTACAAAATTAGGCCCGGCACATAGGTCTACGCGCAAAGAATCGGTTTGCCCGTCGCTCCAGAGATAATTGAAGATACCAGGCCCATTGGTAAAGGCCGTTAAAGGCGTTGCTTTACCATCACAAGGGACGCCTCCAAAGCAGGTCACTCGACCAATCACCGTTGGGTCGAAAGAATTGACGATAGCAGCCGGTTGGCCCAGGACAAACGTGCCTGTAAGCGTACATCCCACATTGTCCGTCACCGTAACCGAATATGTGCCAGCCTTTAGGGCGAAAATAACAGGGCTATTGGGTGGCTGCACCACTGGATTCCAAGTGTATTGCACGTATGGTGGTTGCCCGTCTTGAACACCGATGGCGATCTGACCATTGTTAAGCCCGAAGCAAGTAGGCTCCATGAAAGTCGTGTCGGAGAAAGACATGGGAGTCACGCCGCTCAGCGTAACGGTATCAGTGGCAAAGCAGCCTCCTCCGTCAAATATTTTTGCAATATAATCCCCCCCGTCCAGGCTGTCAATCGTGGCAGGTGAAGTGGTGAAAGAGTCAATTACTATTCCGTTTATATCCGTCCATACAATTACTACTGCTGTCGGCGCGGTCGCGGTAAGGCTGCCATCGCCCCCACATTTTACAGCGGAAGTAGTGGTTAACGAGAAGGCCGGCGGGCTGGGCGCGGGCAAATTGAACTGTCTCGTTACGGTACAGCCGTTAAGATCGGTTACAGTCACTATATAATTACCAAATGGAAGCCCACCTATGGAACTAGTTGACGCCATGTTGCTCCATTGATAAACATAATTGCCTGGCCCACCATTGCCCCCAAATGCTTGAACACTAATAGAGCCGCTGTTCACCTGCGCACAACCAGGGTTCGATTGACCAATGCTGTCAATCCTGAGCACCGTAGGCTGAGTGATAACAAACGTATCTGCTATCTGGCAGCCGAGGTTGTCAAAGGCCAATACCGAATAAATACCCGCCGAAAGGCCACTGTAGGTACACTTGGGGCTCATGGGTGTTGGATTTCCACCCGCTGGCGACCAGTTAAACGTGAAATTGTTGCCCGTGACCACCGATTCAACGACTGTAACCATGATTGAGCCGGTGTTGTCTCCATTGCAAAGCACGTTTTGAACCACATTTGTAAGGGAAAGGCTGCGCAAATCCGTCAGCACCAGATTGCTGTCTATAAACTTACAGCCCAAGGCATCTTCAATTAGAATGCGATATTCGCCAGCACAAGCACCCCCGAGTAGGATTGGATTGTCCGTGCCAGCGCTAAGCGTGGTATTGTTCGTTTCGTTAAACCAGGTAAATTTATAAGCAGGGCCAGGGAAGGGAGTGCCGCCCTCTGCTTCATACGTTATGGTGCCATCACAAACGCCTGAGCAAGAGGCCGGCGTCGTGGTCACCAATTGAGGGCTGATCGGTGCAGGCTGGCCAAGAGAGCCAGAAGCCAAACCTGTGCAACCAGTGCTCAGATCAGTAACGACTACTGTATATTGGCTTGCGGGCACCCCATTTTGAACCTGACTGCCCTGAACGGTCAAATTGGCCGGTGACCAACTAAAGGTATAGTTTAGGCCAGGGTTTTGCACGATGATGCCGCCAAACAGCACTGTAGCGCTGACGATACCTGTGCTGTCCCCATTACAAAGAGGTGATTGGACAAAGTTGAGTTGTGCCTCCACTCTTGGGATATTGACTACAATCGTGGTACACTGCATCATCCCTAACCCATTGCTGTCTCTAACGCATATATCGTAGGTAACGGGCGTATTGTTGGTCAAGCCTACAAGACTTGTTGGGCTGTAGGTGCCATTGACATTTGTGATAGTGCCATTGGCAGTATTGTAGGTTGGGCCACTGGGTTGCTGGAAAACCGTGATGTCATACTGTGGCACGCCCCCGGAAGGTACAATATTCAAAGTAGCCTGTCCAAGACAGGTCGGATTCACAACGGCAGTGGTAAAGCTGAGTGGCAGGTAACCAATACAAATCTGGCCAGTGTCCACAGAAAGGGCGAGGTCTTGGCCAATGGTGTCTGTCATTTCCACGCCGGCAGGGTTATTCGTTACCCCCAATCCGGTACATTCGCCCAATGACCCAACGGCTGTAAAGCAGATATCGAACAAAGTGGCGCCATCGGGACTATTAATAGTTGCAGGGTTGGTATTGTCAACGACCACCACGCCCAACAGACCATTCGATGTCTGATTTTCATTCAAGCTGGCCGGACCAAAAAAACCGGCAATGGCTGGGTTTACGTTCTGAACACCATTGTATTGCAGTACAGTTTCATCCCATTCGACCGAAAACGAGCCAGAGAAAATATTGAAATTTTCCACTGTGACCGGCAAGCAGATTTGCCCAGCCGGTGGCACAATACTATCGGGGAATGTCAGAACCACGTTGTCAACCGGGTCGCAGACATTCATATCAATCTGGAAACTATATGGGCAACTTTTACCATCTTCGATGACTACGTTGTAGAGGCCTGCCACGGGCACCGAAAACAACACGGGCGACAAGTGAAAGAGGTTCGACGCTTGCGTATGAATGATCGCCTTCACGGCAGGGTTGCTTGCCAGTGTAATGTTGATCGTGAAAACTGCATTGTTGTCGAATTGCGGGTAGCCACCGCGGACGGTGAACCTGCCCAAGCAGTCGTTGCCAGAGTTGTTCAAAATACCCGTGGCGGTGATTGCGTTGAGGTAAACTACTTGGAAAGCCGCTGCCGTGTTTACGTTTACGCAGGGGCCAGGAGGGAAGCCGGGCAGGGCTGTTTCATAACCGCCATTCAGCGTGTCAACGGTGATCGGGGCAAAATAGAGTGCAATTGGCTGTCCCCCGTTAAAATTCGTTTGGAGGAATCCGCTGTTAAAAAACCAGGTAGCACCGCCATTGGGGACGGAAGGGGTAATGTACATGCCCGTTGGGGAACCAGGTAGAAGACAGGGGTCGCCAGGTTGAGGCGGGAGCGCGCTGCCGATGATAGCCTGAAGGTTATCACCCATGACGGTAGGCGGGCAAACATAATAACCATACGCGATACCTGGAGTGGTGGTCGGGTCTGGGTCGCCGGTCAAGTCAGCGTCGCCATTGTGCTGAACGAGCAGCGAATCGCCAAAACAAAGATAAATGGGGGAAGGCGCCAAGTCATTGCTGGAGCCCAAGAACTGCCCGAAACTGACTGTGCCAGCGTTGTTGCACATCATGTCGGGGTTGTGGGGCACTGCCTTTACTTTGTGAGGGTCGAAGGCTGGATAGTGGATTTCATGAGGGACCTGGGCGCGCAAAAGCGCAGGCGTGCTTAGAAACAAGCACGCAAGCATAGGGATTAGAAGTCTGTGCATCAGTGGAAAAAAATTTAACAAAGGTTGATGGATAAAGTGAATCGAATACGGGATTTCTCGATGGGATGGGCTGTTTTGCAACAATTTTCAGAAGATTCGTTGGGGTTGGGGAATGCTGTTTGGATGAAGCAGTTTTAACATTCAGGCGAAAGGGGTAAAGTCGGTTCTATCTGATTTTGTTGGGGCGTAATCCGTCTTTGGGTTTTCCGTTTCGTTCAGGGGGCTTTACCCGCCATAGCCCTGAAGAAAAATTCTTTTTGGGCTTTGGGTTTTTTATTCGTTTGAGTGAACGAACCCGCCGTCGCCCTAAACGGGCTATGGCGGGTAAAGTGGACGAACCCGCCGTCGCCCTAAACGGGCTATGGCGGGTAAAGCCGCAAAAGTAGGAAAACGCCGTCTATCTGACATATCTGAAATGAAACAAATCCTTGACTTTAACAGGCACTTGCACTTAAAAACGCGCCGAAACGCAGTACAAATGCCTTTTATTGCCGACCGTTTTTTTGACCTTCAATACCGCTTCCCGCCCAGCACTACCACTTCTACAACCTTGCTGCCAAAGGCGTAAGGAAGTCCGGCAAGCGACAACATTGGCCTTGTTATGAATAAATATGCAATTTTCCCGACAGCAATAGTGCCATAATCCTCCTCTAACTCCATCGCGCGAGCCCCATTGAGCGTAGCAGCGTTCACTGCTTCCTCTGGCAACATCTTCATTTTGGCACAAGACAACGACACTACAAACGGCATATTTCCTGAAGGGCAGGAGCCCGGGTTATAGTCTGAAGCCAGTACTACAGGCAGCCCCGCATCCATCATTTGACGTGCCGGGGCGAATGGGATGCCCAAAAAAAATGCACAACCAGGCAGCAGTGTTGGGAGCGTTTCGCTGTTTTTTAGCACTTCGATTTCAATCTCGCTGGTATATTCGAGGTGGTCTACTGAAATGGCCTCGTTTGCCACGCCCACTTGCACACCGCCCGTGAGTCCGAGTTCGTTGGCGTGGATTTTGGGTTTTAAGCCCCATTTCCAGCCTGCCTTCAAAATCAGGTCGGTTTCTTCGGGTGTAAAAAAGCCCTGGTCGCAAAACACATCGCAGTAGTCTGCCAATCCTTCACCGGCAACCCGCGGCATCATTTCGTTAACAACCAGCGAAATATACGCCTCTCGATGATTTTTGAATGCTGCAGGAACGGCGTGCGCGCCCAAGAACGTTGTTTTGACTGGAATGGGCGATTTTTCTTTCAAGCGACGCGCTACCCGAAGCATTTTCAATTCGCTCTCGAGGGTGAGGCCATAGCCG
>JANMME010000624.1:0-6214 GCA_031373015.1 Saprospiraceae bacterium | reverse complement strand
AACACCGATTTAACCGAGTACACCGATACCACTGAAAAAAACAATCTCGGTGGTATCGGTGTACTCAGTTAAATCGGTGTTCCAGCTCCCAACACTCCCCCTATACCTTCCAGAAAGCATCTCAAAATCATGGAAAAAACGCTCCTCTGGGAAGCCTTCTCGGCTTTATCCGCAACCGAAGTACGCGAGTTTGGCAAATTTGTCCGCTCGCCATTTTTCAATACCCGCCTCCAACTGGTGGAATGGTTCGACCATTTATCCGAATGCAGAACCCATGCAGCCCCACCCCCAACCCCACCCCTGCTGGGAGGGGAGGAGCCCGCGGTGGGGCTACGGCTGGCCAACTCCGCCCTGCTTTCTTTACTGGAAAAATACCTCGTATACAAGGAAAAATTTAGCGACGAACCCCGGGGAAAAATACGCCTCGCCGCAGCTTACCGCAAGCGCAACCTGAGCCGCCATTTCCAGATCACGCTCCGTGAGGCCCGGCAAAATCGCGAACGCCAACCCTGGCGGCACGCTGATTACTACCACGACCTCAACCTGATAGAATGGGAACAATATCAATTCGATTCGACCCAAAAACGCACGGACTCGCTCAACATCCAGGCCACTTCCGACCTGATGGACACCGCTTTTGTGGCCCGAAAACTGCGCCTCGCCTGCCTGGCCGTGTCGCACCAAGCCGTGTACAAAACCGATTACCGCATTGGGCTGCTCGAAGCCGTGCTGGCCGAATCAGAACGCATGGCCGACATTCCCGCAGTAGGGCTGTACTTTCACTGCTACCACTTCCTCAGCGATCCTTTTGATTTGGGGGAGGGGCATTTTCATCGCTTCAGCGAGATGCTCGCCGCCTGCGCCGACACCTTTCCCAAAGAAGAACTGCGCACACTCTACCTGCTGGCCATCAATTTTGGTATCAAGAAGATCAACGAATCACGAGAGGGCTGGCTTCGGACAACGCTCGATCTTTACAAAGCCGCGCTGGCACTCGACTTGCTTCTCGAAAACGGGCAGATTTCGCGTTTCGCTTTCACCAATATCGTGGCCAGCGCCGTGCGCGTAGGCGAGGCAGATTGGGCCGAAGCGTTTATCCTTGAATACCGCCCCAAACTCGAACGCAGCTGGCGTGACGTCACCGCCAGTCTCAACCTCGCCCGCGTGGCCTACTCCCGCAAGGACTACGCCGGCGCCCTGCTCCAACTCCAGCGCTCGGATTACAAAGACACGATCAACAATATGATCGCCAAGATCTATCAGATAAAAATCTACTATGAAACCGACGAATTCGACCTGCTCAACAGCCACCTCGCCAGTCTCAAAAACTACGTCCGCCGCCACACCGCCATCGGGTACCATCGCACCAATTACACCCGCATTGTACACTACACCGAGCAGTTGATGGGGCTGCATTTCAACGACTCCAAGGCCGTCGCGGCGCTGTGGAGAAGATCGAAGGGGAGAAGATATTGACGGAGAAGGAGTGGTTTTTGGAGATGTTGGGCTGAGACGCTGTGAACAATCGGAAATCAGTCTATATTTGCAAACCAATTAATACCCTCAAAACTGCCCTGCCTGCTTCATCAAGGCATTTTCTGACGTAAAATTCATTTGTAATGAACGCACAACCAATGGTTTCAGAAATATTAGACACTGCCGCCCGGCTAGGAACAGAGGACTTTGAAAATCTTTTCAAGAAGTTGGCTATTTTGCGTGTTCAGCGAAGCAATGTCCCTACCATCGCCAAATCAGAAACTGATCTGTTGGAGCAAATAAATCAAGGATTTGATACTGAAAAATGGGAGCGACTTCAATTTCTGGACTGGAAGATGGAAACAGGCGAGCTTAACGAAAAAGAAGCGTCTGAATCGCTCCAACTGGCTGAGGATTATGAAAATTATACGGTACAAAGGCTGCAACTCCTAATAAAACTTGCTGTTTTGCGAAATGTATCATTAGAAGATCTTATGAAACAATTGGACATAAAGCCCCACGCCCATGGCTAAAACGGTATTACCTTCTTCTCTAAGGGAGGCGGTGATGTCACGTGCAGAAAATTGTTGCGAATATTGCCAAAGCCAAGACAAGTTCTCCCCAGATTATTTTACCATTGATCATGCCCTTCCACAAGATGAAGGTGGCACCGATGAAATAAGCAACTTAGCATACGCTTGCTTCTTGTGCAATAGGCTGAAATCCAACAAGATAACAGTCCCTGACCCACTTTCTCAAGCCCCGGTAACGATTTTCAACCCCCGCAATCACATTTGGCAAGAACACTTTGCCTGGAGCGAAGACTACCTACGCATCATCGGGCTTACGCCGGCCGGGCGGGGCACGGTAGAAGTGTTACAATTGAACCGCAAGAAATTGATGGACTATAGAATGGCCCTCATAGTGTTTAAAGAGCACCCGCCCATTTTTCAAAACACCTAAGTTCATGCTTCGCATCATAAAACTGCTATTCCTCTTTCTTTTCGCCCACCAAATCCCTGCCCAAATCCTTGAAAATCACTTCTTTGGAAATACCGTAGGGGCAGATTTATTGCCGAGCCATTTGGTGGCTACGAGCGACGGTGGCGCGGTCATTGCCGGCAAGACAAACACCCTGGACACAGGAGGATACCATGTGCTCTTGGTCCGTACGGATAGCTTGGGAAAGGTGCTCTGGCAAAGAACCTACCATCAAGGCACTGCTACCTGGGTATCCAAGGCGCAGGATGGAGGGTATATCGTAGGTGGTTCATCAGACAGGCATATTTTCGGATCTCAGAAAGGTTTTATTCTGAAAGTAAACGAATCTGGCGTGGAAGAATGGCTTCAGTATCTGCCGTACGGAGACCATTCCTACGTGAGCAATGTTGAACAACTTTCATCTGGTGATATTGCGGTTTGCGGGATTGTGGTCAATGAAGGTACAAACGTCAGCCAAAAGGTTTTCTGGGCCATTTTTAGCGCTTTAGGAGGCTTGTCTGAATACCAAACGATTGACCATCTTGGAACAAGTTACCAACCCCAAGTCATTGAAGCCAAAAACGGCAATCTGATCTTGGCATGGTTGTCTATTGGCGGTGATATGCTGCGTTGTTTTAGCCCCAATGGGCAAATCATTTGGGAGCAGGATTTGTCTTCCGAATTCGACTATGAATTTGGGGCGAATAAAAGTTTGCTCGTAGATTCCATCGGGGATGTGTGGGTAGCCGGAGGGCATAAGATTTTCTCAACCCAATATGATTACACGCCCCAGGTGTTACATTTTTCCCCGAACGGAAACCTGAAACATCGCTTCTCCCATGAGCTAAACAGCTTTGGCCCGACCGCCTTGTATCCAGGTCAAAATGGAAAGGTAAGTTTTTGGTTTCCAAAGTATTACGGGAATTTTACAGGAGGTTTGGTAAAACTAACCTTGAGCAATCAGGGAACGGTAGTGACAAGAGATTCTGTGATCCTTGATTCATACTACCGATATCAAGCCGCGGCTGAAGTCAACGACAACCGGCTGCTATTGCTCCAATACACGAATTATGTTTTCCGAAATACGAGCATTACAGTCCAGCCCATTCAAAAATCAACCACGAATTATCAACCACTAGATCCCTGGGTATTTTCCAGTGGACTCCCCTATTCCCATGAATTTTATGAGGCGCATTGCTCCAGCCTGAGCGGCGGTGAATTCATATTGACCAGAGGCGAGTCAAGATCAACGGAATACCATAACCTTGGATATTATGCCCTGAGAACCAATGAGGATGAGGAAATTGCCTGGGCTTACCTTGGAGAGGGCAACACTCAAATGGGAGGACAAATACAGCCCACCACCGACGGCGGCGCAATCGCCTTGGGCTATGCAGGCTTGGCTTGGAAAGTAGATGCCCATGCAAACCTGGTTTGGAGCAAAACCGCAAGCCGTGGAAAGTTGATCACAGGCCCCAAAAACGATTTTTTTATCGTTGAATCCAAAACCCAACCGACACCCTACGAGCCGATCCTGATCCATCACTACGACCAAAATGGCGATTCCATCGCGGTAAAAAAAGTGTACAGCAGCAGTGTGCCGTACAGCTTGATTGGCGCCGTTGGACAGATTGACAATGGCCCGGTGCTTTTTGGTTATAAGTACAGCAATGCCGATTCACTCTGGCACAATTGGATCGTTTATCTGGACAAATCGGGCGAATTTGTCAGCGAAACATTGCTGAGCGAGGAATACGCGCTTTTCACGTATGACACCAAAATAATCCGCAGCTCCGATGGCGGCGCTGTGGTGGCCTCTTTTCGCAACGAAAATCAGGGCATCTACATGATGCACCTGAAAGCCGGAGAGGTTTTGTGGGACTACAACATCTTTGGCTCAGACCCTGACTCGATTAGCACGAATCTGATTTCGATCGAAGAAGTGCCTTGCAAGGGTTATGTGGTCGCTTTTGAAACAAATACCCGATCCACCAACACCCAATCCACCAGGTTGATGATCCTGCATCATATTGACGAGCACGGCCAGGGCAAAGATTTTTATGCCTACAACCCATTGCTTGGGCTTGTCCACCCGGATACCAGTTTTTTACCCGGCTACACCTTCCGCCGCTGGGGGCAACAATTCAATGGCCAGACTTATGATGTATTGCTGCAAACGGTTCATTTTCAGGATACAAACCAGGTTGATCTTCCCCTCGGCAAGCTATCCATCATGCCCAATCCCTCTGGCGATGAGATATGCTTGCACTACGAATCTGCTGATTATGGTCTTCTGGATATAGCGGTATTTAATGCTGCGGGTCAACGATTGGATCGCTTTAAAAGTGAGAAAACGGCTTCCGATTGGTCATTTCATTACCGTGCGCACTACCCTATCGGGACGTATTTTATTCAGATAAGAAATGGGGAAAAGGAGCGGGTGGTGGAGAGATGGGTGAAGGTTAGGTGATTAAGTGAGGCGGTGAGTTGGAGTCAAGTGATTTCACTCGGGAGGATGTTTTCCAACCATTGCTAACAAATTCCGTAAATTCACCAATTCTAGACGGTTTAGTTTTAATAAATCTACAGTCGCACGTCCTGTGGGAGTAGTGCCGATAATGAGCAAGCCAGATGCATCCCAAGCAAAATGGTGAGGCCATTCGTCTTTACGAGGATGAAAGAGCGGCACATCCAAGTCGCTCACTGGATCAACGGCTGTTATCTTGTTAGATTTTAACCCATTACAACCGTTGCAAGAAAGAGCAGGGTTGTCTAAGTCCGAATTCCCACCCAGACTAGTCGGCAGGATGTGTTCCACATCAAACGGGGAAGGCGAGTAGTTTTTGGGGGCTTTGCAGTATTCGCAAAGAAAAGAGGCTCGATCTGCAACGAGGTTTCTCAAGGTTTTTGAAATCCGTTCAGGCATACGACGCGACTGTTGTTAGGCCCAACTGCTCCATCAAATCGTCAAGTGAAAGATTGCGGATTTGGGCTAGTTCGATGAGACATCGCAGGCGTTCCACGTTGTGCTTCTCTTGTTTTTGAGACAATAAGAGCAGATCGGAATGCTCTACCTCGGTGATCGTTTCCGATTGTAATTTCTTGCGTAGTGCTTTGTACCGCTTTGCTGACTCAGGTGAAAATGCAGCCTCATTGATTTGCAACAACAGTTCGCTCTCGCGTGAGGGCAAGGTCTGTAGTTTCCGTCGAACCAAAACGCCTGAAACCGCCTGAAGCAATTGCTCCACATCAGAGGTTTCCCACTTTTCTACGCGTCGAATGGTTTCGTTTAGAGGACTGGATTTTGCTGCGGTTGCGCTCATGGTAGAGAAAGAAAACCCAAAAAAGGTTTGGTTAGAAAAGATGCTTTGCAAAAGTATTGATAAATCACCAAACAGTTTCAGACAAAGATAGGGACAAATTTAGCCTCTATCGGCAGCCTCACGATGGTTAACGAACACACGCACGAACCCTTTAGAATTTTTCACCCCTCGCGCCACAAAAAACAGAAGCCTGATTTCCCTCAAATTTAAAAGATTTGAAGGATTTTTGAGCCCAATCCTGAAAATCCTGAAAATCAATCCTGCCAAATCCTTTACACATCCTGTAAATCCTGCTTCCAGCCATGTCAAAACGCGCCCTACAACTCATCCAAAAAAAAAAAAAATACAAAAGCACCAACCCACGACAACGGCCCCTGCGGAAGGACCGAAGTCCCCGAAGAGATTGCCGAGCTCGAATGGATGCCGGAATTTAT
>JANMME010000585.1:0-9075 GCA_031373015.1 Saprospiraceae bacterium | reverse complement strand
AATGCCGGCGTACTGGCTCCACCGACTGTGGAGGTTTTCACCGAAGCCTGAGGTTTTTTGACCGATGGAATGGCTGCCGGGCAGTGCCATGCTGCCCGGCAGCCATTAAACAGATTTACAAAAAAAGTCTTTTTTGAACATCTCTGAACAGATTCTGAGCAGATTCTGGACTTGTATCTGGACAATTCGGCAAAGGACTTTTGTACCATCAAAACGGAAAAACAATTTTTCATCACATTAAATTTTTCAAACACAATGAAACAGATCAAATTCTTCACCCTCTTTCTCACGCTCTTTTGCGCGTTCGCCCAAACCACCGTTTGCGCACAAAGCGCTCCAGATGCTGGCAAAATCGCTACCAGCTATTTCGCCAATCTTGATGCTGGGAATTTCGCTGCCCTCGACGGCTTGTTGACGGACGATTTCACGGCCACTTCTTCTCCATTTTCGCCCACCCCTTTCGACAAAAAAGGTTGGAGCGGTGTCGGGCAAGCCTTCAAAGCCGGATTCCCCGACATGAAACACCAAATCAAGGAGTGGTTTTCTGACGGCAAAAAGGTGTGGGTTAAAATCCTCTGGAACGGTACCAACACTGGCTCGCTTATGGGCAACCCGCCTTCTGGCAACAAAGTGAAAGACCTGCTTATCACCGCAGTGTTTGAACTGGACGGAAAAGGTAAAATCAAATCCTATCAATCGTTCTATGACGGTCGCTCTTTCGAGTCCCAACTGATGGCCGGCATTGACCCCAATGCAGTTTCTGAAGCCAACATACGCAAAGCCTATGCTGCGCTCGAAAGCCACGACTACAACACTTTCGCCGGCCTTTGTGCTGACAATTTTGCCGAGCTCGGACTTGCGCCCATGCCTATCAAAGGCGCATGGAACGCCATCGAGCAATACAAGAATTTCCTCACGGCATTTCCAGATTTGAAATTCAAGATCGGCAGCATCGCCCCTGCGGGCAACAACCGCTACTACCTTGACGTAACACTGACAGGCACCAATACTGCACCGTTTATGGGGATGCCGGCAACGGGGAAATCCATCATGGTGCATGATATGGACATCGTGGAACTAAACGCAGCAGGAAAATGCGTCTCTCACTGGACTGCAAACTCAGCTGGAGCACTCATCCAAATCGGATACGGTTCACTTACCAACCCAAGCACTGCTGCCGTCATGGATGTTTATGGCAAATTTGGCAAAGGCGACGTGCCCGGCATCCTTGCCTCCAGCACCGAAGATGTGATGTTCGACATTCAAGACCGGATGTTCGACTCGAAAGGCCGCCAATTCAAGGGCAAAGCAGCAGTGGGTCAGTTTTTCCAGGAGCTGGGCGGCAAATTCCAGTACACCAAGTTCCAGCCCACGCGCTTCGTATCCGATGGCGATGATGTATTCGTGCTCATTGATGCCGAATACAAACTCGTCTCGACAGGAAAAACATACACTTCCACTTATACGCACCACTTCAAAGTGGTAAACGGAAAGATTGCCTACTTCCGTGGCGTAGATGACTTCCAAATGACGAAATAAGCAATTTTTAGGACGGGTGAAATGCCGCCGGGTCGTGCAACACCACCTGGCGGCAATCTCCTCCCCGCCATTGCAACGCAAAACATTTCAAAATCAAACTACTATGAAAAATCTCCTTTTTACCCGCCGTAGCCTTGGCGTAGGCGGGTTCATAATTGCCCTTACCGTTTTGGGTTTGCTCCCGGAAACCGCACTTGCGCAAAAACTCAATGTCTGGAAAGGCGGCCAAGCAGGCCACCAAACCGACTGGAATTATCCTAAGAATTGGAGCCTTGGCATGGTGCCTGACTGGACTTGCGCCGCAGTTATTGAACAGAACTTTCAAAACGGAAGCCGTTATCCTGTCATCACAAAAGCAGTCGAGCCAATCCAGTATCTCGTGATTTACCCAGGCGCACGACTCGAAATCGGTATCAGTGGAGGTTTAGAAGTCGAGTTGCCGAATGCTTGTCTGTTGGAAGGCGCGTTACTGAATCGTGGGCAATGGATATCGGATGAAGGCGGGCTTTCGGCTTCAAAACGTATGGCCGTTTTCCAATAAACTCCTTCTCGTCAATCACTTCTGAACATTCTTGAACAAGCTTTGAACAGGTTTTGGTCTTGTGGTTGGACAATACCGGGCCGAACCTTTGTACTGTCAAAACGGAATAAGACAATGAAAAACCAGTCTTCGCAATCCATCTGTTTTTTCGCTTCGATAGCAGTTTTCCTGTTTTTGGCAGCCTGCTTTAAGGGCAAACGATTTCTTTGAATGTCGCCCGGAACGCCGTTCCGGGATACATTAAGGATTCTTAAAACTAACTTTTTCACCAACTTTAAAAATTTTCAACATCATGAGAAACATCCATTTTTTCCTTCTGGTAACCCTTGGATTACTGTTCGCTTCCTGCGCGCAAGAAGCCGCCCAAAAGCCCGCCGCCAACAACGCTGCCATCAGTAAAAATGCCCACCAGCTTTTCAGCGAAAACAAATTTGATGAGGTGGTTAACCTGGTAGCCGACAACATCCAGGTAGTCAACTACGCCACGGGGCAGACCTTCAATGGCAAAACCGAGTTCCGCAATTTCATGTCTGGCTTCAAAACAGCCTTCCCAGATATGGTGATCAAGCACACGGTAGTCTTTGAAGATGCTGAGGGGAATGTTGCACTTGAATTTGAAGGCGACGGTACGCATACCGGCCCGCTTGTAGGCCCTGGAGGCGTTATACCGCCTACCGGCAAAAAGGTCAAGTTCATCGTCTGCGAAACCCACCGCATTGTGGACGGCAAGATCGTTTCTATCCACAATTATCAGGATTCCGGTTCACTGATGCGTCAACTCGGCCTGATGCCTGCTCCACCCAGCGAGACACCCGCGCAGTAAAAATCAGACAAGATCCCTATACCTTCCGGAACAGATGCTCCGGAGTATTTTTCACCAACTTTTTAAATTTTCAAACACAATGAAACATTCTAAATTTTTCGCACTCCCCATTCTTCTTTCATTCTTCACGCTCTCCCTTTTTGCCAACAATCATTACCCCAGCCCGACCGACATCGTGAAGCAATACTTCGCCGGTGTAGACGCTGGCCGCTTCACAGAAGTAGAAAAACTACTTTCCGACGATTTTACGGCAAATGCACCTTTTTCACCGCAAGCCCTTCCAAAACAAGCATGGATTGGCGTTGGACAAGGTTTCAAAGCTGCTTTTCCGGATATGAAGCACGAAGTATTGAACTATATTGAATCCGGCAACACCGTGGTCGTGCGCGGTATTTTCAGAGGCAAAAACGACGGGCCTATGATGGGCAACCCTGCTACGGGCAACTATGTAACCCTCCCTTTTACAACGATTTTCGAACTCGACAAATCCTGGAAAATCAAGTTGCTTGACATCCAGTATGACCAAAAAACAATGGAGGCCCAACTGACGGCAGGCCTGACCAATCCTGTGGCCGCCGCAGAAGCCACCGTGCGCGGCATTATGGCTGCTGCCGATGCTGGCGATGGAGAACAGGTGATCTCCTTCTTTGCTCCCGATGCGAAACACTATTTCGGTGGGCAACTCAATACCAACGATCAATTCAAAATGCGCGTGGCTGGTTTCAAAGCAGGATTCCCTGACATCAAGCGGACGGCAGAAGAAATTTTCGTGAGTGGCAATGTCATCACGGTTCGAGGCTTGCTTACCGGCACCAACGCCGGCGCATTCATGGGCGCGCCTGCTACTAACAACCCCATTAAAGTGTCGGTGCTGGGGGTGTACAAACTCAACAGCGCAGGTAAGGTCACGGAAGCATGGGTAGAGCTGGACGGCGCTGCCGTGCAAAAACAGTTGAAAGACGGCTCCGCGAACAGCATTAAGTAATAAACCCACTTATGCTCGCAAAACTGGCGATTCCTGTGATTGATTGTTCTGCGGCATTATTTGAGCATCATCACGGGCCCTTCTGGATCTACCGGCATGAGTTCTTGCCGACCGGGGTGTACATACAAGTCCAGTTCTTCCATCGGGATGGCGCCGAGCAATACATCGCTGTCGCCGGGCAACACGAGCGCGTTGGTCGTACAAATTCGACCGGCAAAGCGCACCACAATGGCACCGACCACCGGCAGTTTCAGGCGGGTGTTGTCGGCCAGACGGGAAGGACGGTGGTCAATGACCTCTAAGCCAAGCGCGGCCTGAATTTCTTCGTTGATGCAGAGCATGACAGAGCCAGTATCCGCCATAGCCTGCACAGTAAGTTGCCGAATTTCGTCTTCGCCAATGCGGTGGCGGCGGAAGTCTTCGACATCACCGCCATTTTGAAGTTCAATGTTTGCGTAAACCAAGCCCATAAAATCAATTTGAGTTGTAAGAACAGAGACAAAAGTACAACCTTGTGTTTCCAAAACTATCAAACCGATTTTTCACCCACTTTTTAAATTTTCAACAACATGAGAAACATCAAAATTTTCAGCCTGAGCCTTCTCGCGCTCTTTATCGGCCTCGGTGCTGCGAGCGCACAAACAACGGCCCAAAACAAAGAGACGGCCAAAAAAATCTTGGCTGCCGTGGACGCGGGCGACGTCAATGCGTTCGCCATGTACATCAGCCCTTCGCTCGTTGAGCACACGCCGCCGCCGCCGGGTATGCCAAAAGCCAGCAGCGACTTCGAGTTGGACAAAATGATCATCGCGGGCTATCACGCTGCTTTCCCCAACAGCAAAACGATCGTGCTGAACATCGTGGCCGAGGGCGACAAGGTCATCGTTCACTCGCGCTACACGGGCACGAACACCGGCGACTTCATGGGTATGCCTGCTACCAACAAGGCCGTGGACGTCGAGCAGGTGGACATCATGCGCTTCGACTCGGCTGGCAAAGGCGTGGAGCACTGGGGGGTGATTGACCAACTGACCATGCTCCAACAACTCGGGGTGATTCCGACCGAGGGCAAATAAGACATCCCGTCCGATCCATCAATGATCGCGTTCCCGGCGGCTGTCGTTTCCGCAGCCGCCGGGTTATTTCGCTGAAAACCCAATTCCATTTTCCCTTTCACATCTTAAATCAATTCAACAATGAAAAACGCAAGTTTCCTCCTCCTCGCAGCCAGCCTTCTGATGTTGGCCTCTTGTGCCCAACCCGCTCCAAAAACAGCCACTGCCGACAACGCTGCCATCAGCAAAAAAATCCACGAGCTGTTCAGCGCAAACAAATTTGACGATGCGGTGAACCTCGCTGCCGACAACATCCAAGTGGTCAACTATGCCACCGGGCAGACTTTCAACGGCAAGGACGAATTCCGCAATTTTATGTCGGGGTTCAAAACAGCATTCCCCGACCTCGTCATCAAGCATATCAACGTGTTTGAGGGCGGCGACGGCTATGTTGCGCTCGAATTGGAAGCCGATGGTACGCACACCGGCCCGCTTTCCGGCCCCGGAGGTGAGATTCCCGCGACGGGCAAAAAAGTGAAGTTCATTGTCTGTGAAGTCCATCGCGTAGTGAACGGTAAAATCGTCTCCATCCATAACTATCAGGACTCCGGCTCGCTGATGCGCCAACTGGGACTGCTGCCGCCGCCGCCGCCCAGCGAGGCACCCGTGAAATAGCCAAGCACTGAAGTTCAATAACCCGGCGGTTGCGAAAACGGCAGCCGCTGAGATTTTTCTAACCAATTCCTTCACTCAGACTTTCCAAGTTTAAAAACTCGGAAAGTTTGGCAATACTCAACTCATCATGTCAAACAACCTATCTACAATCGAACAAATGTTTGCCTGCTTTGCGCAAGGCGACATGCCGGGAATCCTCTCCAAATTGGCCGAAAACGTAACTTTTTTTAATGCTGCCGATCCGAGCATCGTTCCATTTGCCGGGGAGTACAAAGGCAAGGAAGGAGCGCAGCAATACTTCATGGCGCTCGGCAGCAATGTTCAAACTACGCACATTCAGCCCTCCAATTTCCGCGAAGAAGGCAACAAAGTGACACACGATGTACAGCAGGACGGCATCGTAAACGCCACAGGCAAGCCCTTCACCAGCAATATGGTTTTTACCTGGGAATTCAATGACGCGGGTCTCGCGACCAGTTGGAAAGCCAGGGGCGATTTTGCGAGCCTCGAAGCGGCATTTTCGAATTGAATGCATCAAGAAGAAAGTTGTGGCACACCGTCAAAGGGTGCCACAACTTTTCGTTATCAAAAAATAAATCGCTTTGGCTTCTTCTTTAAGGAACGCGGTCGAAATAAAGCAACAGTTTTGGCGGCCTTATTTTGCCTCTCTCTTCGTTGCTCGTCGGTTTTTTAGCCCCACTAAACGCCCTCCTCGCGCCTTGACAGAGACAAAAACGCCACCCCAAAACTGTTACTTTATTTCGACCACGTTCCTTAACACAAATCATTGATTTACTTGGCATCTCTTATTTTTGCCGACAGATAATATTGCTTCACCATTCAAAACGTTCAACTTTTATGAAACGCCTGTTCAAAATCTTTGCTTTCATCATTGGAGCGGTTTTTTTACTCATCGGTATCGGAGTTGCGTACATTTATTTTGACGGCATCCCGAACTATACCTACGCACCCACACCAGCCATTACCAATTTGAAAGTCGTCCCCGATAGCACCCGTATAGCGCGCGGCGCAAAAATCGCCAGCTTGCTTTGTAATGAGTGCCACAAAGACAATACCACTGGCAAACTCACAGGCCGACTCATGCCCGACGTGCCTAAAGAGTTTGGTGTATATGCCTCGCTCAACATTACCCACGACGCGGAACACGGCATCGGCGCATGGACTGACGGCGAACTCTACTACATGCTCCGTACCGGCATTCACAAAGACGGCCGCTGGTCGCCGCCATTCATGCCCAAATTCCCGCTCATGGCAGATGAAGACTTGTACAGCATAATCGCTTGGCTGCGCTCCGACGACCCGCTACTTGCTGCCGCACCGCAAGAGTACCCACCGAACAAGCCCAATCTGTTCGTCAAGTTCTTGTCGCACGTGGCTTTTGCCCCACCACCTTTACCCAGCGCTCCCATCGCCATACCCGATACCGCCAACCATGTGGCCTTAGGCAAATATACCGCCGATGCACTTTGCGCCTGCTACGCTTGCCACTCCGCTGACTTTGCCAAGCAAGACCCGCTTCATCCTGAAAAAAGCTTAGGTTTTTATGGTGGCGGCAACCCCATGCTCAATTACGAAGGAGAAACGGTGCCTTCTGCAAACATTACGATGGATGAGGAAACCGGTATCGGCAACTGGACGGCGGAACAATTCCATGATGCGGTGAAATTTGGCAAAAATCCAAAAGGGGGGCCGCTGTACTACCCGATGTTCCCGCACACCTCATTGACGGATGGCGAGATCAACGCGATTTATGCCTACCTGCAAACGGTTCCAGTTATTAAGAACGCAATAATGCGGTATAAACCAAAGGGTTGATGTGTCAATTATTCATAAGCCCTCCAGCACCGACCGATACCCCCTTCCAACCGGGATCGGCACACCACCCACCTCCACTTCATCGGCGGTAAAGGACTCGATTTTTCCCATCGAAACGATGTAGGAGCGGTGAACCCGCTGGAAAAGCCGCGCAGGCAAAACCGCCTCGATTTCGTGGGTGCTCATTTTCGTAATATATGCATTTTTGGTGGTGACGATCTTGACGTACTCTCGCTGGCTTTCCACGTAGGCGATGTCTGAAAACAAGATTTTGACCTTTTTTTTCTGAACAGTCAGGAAAATAAAGTCCTTTTCGAGCACAGCAGCTGGGCTGTCCTGCGCCTTTTTCAGCTTGTTGACAGCCGCCAAAAAACGCTCAAAAGGGAAGGGCTTGAGCAGGTAGTCGGTCACATTCAGTTCAAAACCCACCACTGCGTACTGGTGATAGGCCGTAGTAACGATAACGGCAGGCGGCTCGACAAGGGTTTTCAAAAAAGCCATACCCTTGAGTTTGGGCAGATGGATGTCGAGAAACATCAAATCAACCGTGTGCTCCAGCAGATACTCCGCCGCGAGCATCGCGTTTTTGAAAGTGCCTGCCAATTCCAAAAAAGGCACCTGAGCGATATAGTCTGTCAGTACTTTAACGGCCAGCGGCTCATCTTCAATGACGATGCATTTCAAGATTGACATAACTTTCGAGGTTGATTTTGAGCAATGCGTTGAACTCGGTTTCGCTTTGTTCGAGGGTTAAGGAAAAGTCCGAATATTGTAGTTCCAGTTGTCGCCGCAGGTTTGACAGCCCAATATTTTCTCGAAAAACATACTCGGCGGGCGGTTCTTCTACCGAGTTTTTGACTAAAAAAGACAAGCGTTGGCCTTCCACCGACAAGCGAATATGGACAAAGGGCCACTCGCGGGTTTCCGATGCGCCGTGTTTGAAGGCGTTTTCCACCAGCGGGATGAGCAGGAGCGGCGGGATGGGCAGTTGCGGGTCGGGGAGTTCGTGGCGGAACTCGAGGCGCAGCGAGTCGTCGTAGCGCAGGGATTCGAGCGCGAGGTAGTCTTCGATGATCTTGATTTCCTGCCAGATGGCAATGAACGGCCCGTTGGTGTGGTAAAGCATGAAGCGCAGAATTTCCGAAAGCCGCAGGATGGCATCGGGCGCGAGGTCGGATTTGTCCTTCGAGAGCGCGTAGATATTGTTCAGCGTGTTGAACAGAAAGTGCGGGTTGGTCTGCGATTTCAGGTAGTTGAGTTCTGCCGCCTGCTTTTCGATGAGCAGTTTTTGAGCGGTTTGTTTGAGCCGGATGTGTCCGTAAATGTGCTGGATGAGGCCAAAAAACACGGCAGACCCGATGCCCACGCCCATGTAGTATTGCAGCGCCTCGGTGATGGGGTCGTACTTTTTCAGTTCAAAATAAATGCCCGACCGGATGCCGATGTGCCGCCAGAGGTAAGTGCCGAAGGGGTAGAGCAGCAGGTGGCCGACGAGCAAAAAAGGCGCGAGCAACATCCGTTTCCAGCCAGACCGGAGGAAGGGCAGCGTGCGCTCGAACAGCATGAAATTGACCACCAGCAAGTACGAAACCAACCAAAGGCTGTTGAACGAGGATTTCCA
>JANMME010000521.1:0-4321 GCA_031373015.1 Saprospiraceae bacterium | reverse complement strand
TCGGGTTGGCGTCTTCCATTTCCACGAGTTTCGGATAAGGCACGTCGGCTTCCGCGAGCAGCACGTTCATGTGGCCCGGCATACGTCCTGCCACGGGGTGGATGGCGAAACTTACTTCTACGCCCTTTTCTTCGAGTTTTTTCTCCAACTCATGGCAAATGTGCTGCGCCTGTGCCACTGCCAAGCCGTAACCAGGAACGATGATCACCTTGCCGGCGTAAGCGCACAAAATGGCCGTGTCGGTGAGACTGATTTCTTTTACGGTTTGGTCGCCAGATGCGCCTTTTGCACTACCTGCGCCATCGCCACCAAAGGAGCCGATGATGACATTGAGCAGCGAGCGGTTCATGGCTTTGCACATCAGGACGGTCAGAATTGTGCCTGCAGATCCGACCAAAATACCGCCTGTGAGCATAATGGGGTTGTCGTACAAAAAGCCACCAAAAGCCGCTGCCATACCGGTGAGGGAGTTGAGCAGAGAGATCACTACGGGCATATCCGCTCCACCGATGGGCATTACGAACAACACCCCATAAATCAAGGAAAGCGCAAGCAGAATCCACAAGACCGAATGGCCGAGCATTTCGGGCTGCGCTACCGCCAAGGCCAGCACCCCAACTATGGTTACTAGGAGCAACAAGTTGAAGTAAGTTAGGGCCTTTGACGAAATGTCTTTGATCTTTTCATCCAACTTGCCGTAGGCGACAATGCTACCGCTAAACGAAACACTCCCGATAATCAACCCAAGGAACACGATGAGCAAATAGCCCGACGAACCTTCGGGGTGGGAGTGATATTCGACGAGGGAAATAATGGCTGCACAGGCACCGCCCATACCGTTAAAAAACGACACCATTTGTGGCATGGCAGTCATTTTGACCTTCATGGCCATCACCCAACCGATGACAGAGCCGATGCCCATGGCGCCCAGTATCCAAGGAATATTGCCGATAGGTTCAAACACATCGGGCGCAATTTCTTTTTTATGGAATAGAATGGTAGCGAGGATCGCTATGCCCATGCCGGCAGCCGCTAACAGGTTGCCATTGCGGGCAGTGTCAGGGCCACTTAATCGTTTGAGGCCTATGATGAAGGTGATAGACCCGATGAGGTAAGAGAGTTGTAGGAGAAAGGAGGACATTACTTTTTCTTTTTAAACATTGCGAGCATACGGTTGGTGACCACAAAGCCACCGACCACGTTGAGGGTGCCGAGCAAAACGGCCAAAAAGCCCAGAATCAGGGCGAGGTAATCGTCCGAGTGGGCGTGACCCATCACGATGATGGCCCCAATGATGACCACTCCGTGGATGGCGTTTGCGCCCGACATGAGCGGGGTGTGCAAAATGGCCGGCACGTTGGAAATTACCTCGATGCCCAGCAAAATGCTGAGGATGACGATGTAGATTTTTTCTTGGTGATCAATAAAAAAGATAGACATGGGAAGTTAAATTTTTTAATCGTGTCATTCTGGCCTCAGAATGACACGCGGTTTTGTTCAATACAGGTTTTCAAAAGAACTCCTGAACCCGCCTTCGGGCAGAATCTGCTTCAAATGGTGTTTCAAATGCTCCACATAATCTTCCATGATAAAGCGGAGTGTGAAGGGTTCTGAACCATCAATAGAAATCGTGTTTTCCAGTTTTTCAGACTGGGCATTTCGTATGACGTGTGCCAAATGGCGGTTGTAATTTTCCCACAAAGCAATGGTTTCCAACCAATTCGCCGTGTTGTACGCTTGTGTTTGAACCCAAAAGTTTTGAGCGTAGCCCACAAAATCCACATGCCCTTCGGCTTGCATCGTGCGCACAAATTTGTGCTGGTTGTTGCTGGCCGAGTCTATTAGGTGGCCGAGGATTTCTTGCTTCGACCATTTTTCGGGGCGGGGTTTTGCCGATGCTGCTGCGTCTGAAATTTGATGCAGCAGGGGCAAGGCTTTTTCGATGGTTTCAAGGAGCTGTAGGGCAGTTGAGTCCATTTTTTGCCGTTTTTGGATTAGTAATTTCCTGTAAACCTCGTAGGTTTTTAAAACCTACGAGGTTTAAATCCGAATGTTTGAACTGCACCCATTACAGGCAATATCCCAATATCCTAATTTCCCAATGCTGTTTTAACCCGCTCGCTTACCACTTTCCCTTCATGCGCCACACAGGTAGCCGCCACGATATCATCTTCCCAATTGAGCGTGAGCTCGTTTTTGATCATAATGAGTTTGAGGAAGTTGACAATGTTTTTGCCAAACATCACGCTGGCGTCTTTGGGTACAGAACCTGCGAGGTTTGAGTCGCCAATGAGCGTTACGCCGTGTGGGTAGGTGGTTTTGCCGTTTTCGCTCAGTTCGCAGTTGCCGCCCGTGGAGGCCGCCATGTCTACGATGACTGCGCCGGGCTTCATGGCCGCCACCGTTTCTTTACGGATGAGCACCGGGGCTTTGCGGCCCGGGATCTGCGCCGTGCAAATGATTACATCGGCTGCTACGGCTCTTTCGTGAATGAGTTGTGCCTGACGCTGCTTGAATTCTTCGGTCTGTTCTACTGCGTAACCTCCAGCAGATTTGTCGTCCACAGCGCCTTCTACTTCCACGAATTTGGCGCCAAGGCTCATCACCTCTTCTTTGGCAGCGGCCCGTACGTCAAAGGCTTCTACTACGGATCCGAGGCGTTTTGCTGTTGCAATGGCTTGTAGGCCTGCCACGCCTGCGCCCAGGATGAGCACCTTGGCGGGCTTGATCGTGCCCGCAGCGGTCATGAACATCGGGAAGAAGGTGGGCAAATGTGCCGCAGCGGTCAGCACGGCTTTGTAGCCACCTACCGTAGCCATCGAGGAAAGAACGTCGAGGGCTTGGGCGCGGGTGCTGCGCGGGGCCATATCGAGGCTAAATCCGGTGATGTTCGCTTTGAGCAGGTTTTCTACCGCCTCGCGGTTGCCAAGCGGGTTGAATTGCCCCACCACGATTTGTCCTGTGGACATTTTGGAAAGTGCAGCGGTGGAAAGTGGGTGAATCCTGGTCAACAGGTTCGCATTTTTCAAAATCGTGTCGGTGTCAGCGATTTGTGCTCCTTGTGCCTCGTAACTTGCCTCGTCAAAAAATGCCGCTGCGCCTGCGCCGCGCTCTACAAGAATTTTGTCAAAGCCCAATTTGGTAAGGGCGGGGAGGGAATCTGGGGTGACGGATACGCGCTGTTCGCCGTCTGCTTCTTTCAGGATGCCAAGTGTCATTAGGCTGGTTATTTGTTTATTTGTTGATTTGTTTATGGGTGATTGGTGATAATTTTTTGTTGTCTATTTACCCGATTACGAGTAACCAATCACCAATCACCAGTAACCAATCACTTTTTCGGAGGCCGAAAGTACCACGTTTTCTAAAAGTCAGAAATTGTTTCCAAAATTTGCGTCATGGAAATCTTATTTTCTTCCGTTTCTACTTCTGAAGAAGTAACCCAAATCCTTGATTTACAGGCAATAAACCACGTTTCCAGTGTATCGCCCGCTGTAGCGCAAGAACAAGGTTTTGTCACGGTGAAGCACAATCCTCTCGTGCTACAGCGCATGAACGATGCCGCGCCCAGCATTATCGCAACGGATGGAGATCGCGTGGTCGGTTACGCATTGGTGATGCCGCGCAGTTTTGCCGTGGATATCCCGATCCTGCAACCAATGTTCGATTTGCTCGACACCCTTTCCTGGCAGGGCAAGCCGCTGCGCGATAACCCGCGCTGGTTTGTCATGGGCCAGATATGTGTGGCCGAGGGCTACCGGGGTATGGGCGTTTTCGACGGGATGTACCAGAAAATGAAGGAAGTTTGTAGTACGGACTACGATTTTGTCATCACCGAGATTGCCGAGCGAAACATACGCTCCATCCGAGCGCACGAGCGCGTGGGCTTCGAGACGCTGCATACGTTTTCAGATATGGCGGCTAAAGAGGATTGGAGGGTGGTGGTATGGGATTTTTAATGAAATCACCCTTCATAAATCGTCATTTCTACGCCCAGGCAGGTTAAATTTTTATAAATTGCTTCGATACTTGACGGTGTTTGTCTCTAACTATCATGATATAAACACCTTGCGCCATGTTATTTAAGTCAATCCTTTGATTATTTGTCAGACTTTGCCGGGAGAGTATCACCTCTCCCCAAACATTTATGACCTCATATATCAAATCCGGGGTGTTTATTTCCGATGTTTGGACAATGATATAATTTCGTGCTGGATTGGGAAATATCTGTAAATTATCACTTGAGGATAAGAGGCTGTTTGTACTGGTGACTGGACAGCTTATTCCGACAGGCGTATTTTTATCTGTATTCGTTCCATCGCCG
>JANMME010000579.1:0-1606 GCA_031373015.1 Saprospiraceae bacterium | reverse complement strand
CATGTCTTGAGTGATAAGTGATACGGGTTGGAATGGCAGCCCTGGGGCGGAGCGATGGAACACCAGTGCAAAGGTGCTGCAGTCAGGGTTGCGGCGGCATCCTATAAATATGTGATTTCGCTCACAGCCGCCCGATCAGGCGGATGATCGTTCCATGCCCCAAAACCGAGTTGATTTCCAAATTTGCCCCGATTTTTTCCGCCCGCTTTGCCATACTTTTCAGTCCGCTGCTGAAATGATTCGTGTTTTCAAGGTCGAAGCCTTGCCCATTGTCGCGGATCTCCAGCATATAGGGCGTTTCGAGGATTGGCGTTTCCGAAAATTTAGGGCGATCAGCACGAGAGGCACTTTCTTCCGACCGAAAGGATATGAAAACCTCCGTTGCCTGCGCATGCTTGGCGATGTTGTTCAGGCACTCCCGCAGGAGCAGGAAAAGTTGGCGTTTCACTTCGGGCGGCACCCTGGGGTTGTGTTTGGGTTTTGGGAAATCGAATTTCGGTTCCAAGCCCACGCTTTCCAAAAACGCACGGCTTTTTTCCCGGTAATAGCCCTGCACTTCGGAAAAAGCATCGAATCGCGGATTGATGATAAACACCACATCGCGCAGGTGTTGGGCTACTTCTTGCGCTTCGGCGCCAATGGAGCGAAGTTTTTCGCGGAGCGCATCCCGGTCAAGCTCGGGTATCATGGCAGCCACCGATGCGCCCATAGAGATTTTGCTGAGGTCGGTACCGAGATCGTCGTGGATGTCCTGCGCGATTTGGGAGCGGGTGGCCTCGACGGCTTCGCGACGTCTTGACTCAGCTTGCTCTATGTGCAATTGACTTCGATAAAAGTAAACCATTGTACCAAAAAACGAACCCAATATCAATAATAGCATCATATAATTGAACCAGGCCCGTTGCCAAAAATGATTTGTAATGATGACCCGTAAGGTCGCGTCCATAGAGGCATCTTCGCCGGCATCTTCGGGCCTTACCCGGAAAACATATTCCCCGGCAGGGAGATTGACAAAAGTCGCCATGCGGTTTTTCCCGGCCTTCACCCAGGCCGTCTGCAAACCCTCGAGCCGGTAGAGGAAGTTGGTTTTGCCAAACGATTCGAGGTCAATGGCGGTGTAGCTGAAAGTCAGGGCGTTCTCGCCTGGGCGCAACCGCATCACGGGCATTCGCTCGAAAGGCAGTTCCGGCAAGGTATCCTGTTCATTGACTTTCAGCCCGGTGATATAAATCCGCGAAGGATTGGGCGTTTTCACGAGTTCAGGCTGGAAGATTTGAATGTTATCGCCATAAGCCAGCCAAATGTGACCGTCGGGCGATTGCCCCATCTGATTGGGCACTTTACCAAATACCAAGCCATCCACCCGGTCGAGGCTATGGCACCGCTTGGTTTCGGGGTCGAAATAGCACACGCCAAGTTGCGACAGCAGCCAGAGCCGGCCCAGTTTGTCGCCACAAATGCGCGTTATGTCTTTGGTCGGAAGGCCCTCTGCTACACCGTATTTAGCCAGAACTTGTTTTGAAGATACATCGAACAAACTCAAACCTTCAGTGGTCGCCAACCAGGTTCGGCCTCGAGCGTCTGAAAAAATATCCCAATAAGCGCC
>JANMME010000570.1:0-2089 GCA_031373015.1 Saprospiraceae bacterium | reverse complement strand
CCCGAAAGTTTTAAACTTTCGGGAAGTTCGGCGTTACAACAAATTAAATTTTTCGCCCCAGTCCAGATTCCACCCTTCTTTGACTTTTTGCACAACCCCCACTAAAGGGACCTGAATTTGAAACACTCACTCCGCCGTGTGCTTGGTGAAAGCACGGCCTAAAACTATCGCACCGTCTCAAATACGTCCTTAATAATATAATCATCACTAATGCCAAATCCTGCGGCATTAGGTTGTTGCCTGCCGGATTTGGCCAAACCGTACATAGCCTCTATCGTCCGCAAAATGTTGACATGCGTAATGCCATTGCCTTCCGGGTAATCGCCGGGCTTTATATGCGCCCCTGCGAAAATGGTGACGATTCTGTTTTCCAGGTCTTCGCAATACTCAGGATCCATTTTCGAGCTGGCACAAAAAGCTTCTGTTTTTATCATAGGGTTGGTAAGACCCCCGTAACCTCGCTTATCGTCATTTTCATCAAAAGTCAGGATGAGCAAGCTGTTATGCGTCTTTGCCCACTGGTAGTACGCATCTATGTTTTTCCGCAACCAATCGTCACCTTTTTGTACACAGCAGGGTAAATCTGGGCAATTGGGAGGTGTGCAATTGTGCATATCATTGTCCAGGTTGGGAATGACAAATGAAACGGTTGGAAGTTTGTCATATTCCCCAGGAGGCGGAAAATCCTGGAACCTAAGGTTAGAGGAGGTCTCGATGGTTTTGCCATTCGGTACGTTGGCAAAGCTTATCCACGGGACATGTTTGCGTGCATAAACCCCATTTAAGGAATCAATATCGCCAATAGCTGGTAAACTTTCAGCATAACCTTTAAACGAAAAGCCCTTTTTTATGAGCTGATAGCCCAGGTTACTGGTCGTAAACGGGTATGATGGATGGTTAGTGCTATTGGGCACCACATCTTGAAAGCCCACAGTTTGATTGTCGCCGGAAAACAACCAGAAGTAGTTCCCCTGGCTATAGTGCTCCTCTCCAAAGGCCTGGGTAAAATTGGCGCCTTCCGTTCTTAGCACGCCATTGATGTAAGCTGCATAGGCTTGCCCTATAATCTCTTCGTAATCTTTGTTTTCCTCAACAACAATTACAATATGGTCATAGACAGGGAGCTTATCTGGCCATTTGACGTCATTGTTGCTTTCAGTTGCATTTCCCTTTTTATTTGCGTAACACCCTATTTGAATAATAATACCCAGGGTGAAGACAATGAAAATCAGTGCTGTTAATTTTTTCATGACAAGATTGTTTTTAGTAAAAAAATGGTATTGGTTTGAAGTAGTAAAGTACCGAACTATCGTGGTGAAAACACCGCGCACGGCGTGTGCTTATGGTAAGGGGAAGACCACGCGAGGTGAAATTCTGGCCTAACCACTTCACTCAGCCGTGGCGCGCGGTGAAAATACCGCGCACCACGGTGCTTTTGGCAAGAGGAAGACCACGCGAGGCGGCAAGTGAAAGGCCGCCCGGGCCAATCACGTTTTTCAACGGGCTAAATCGATTGCAAAACTTTGTTGATATTTCTATCCTGATTCATGATACAAATAATAGCCCCTGATAATCAATGATTTTAATGTGCATACCGTAGATGAAAACACCGCGCACGACGCGTTCGGCAAACATCGCGAACACCAAGCAAGGCGGAAAAAGTTCCTTCTCGCACGGGCGCTTGGGTCAAAAGACCATAGCCGTCAGGCTAAGCATCAAATTGAATAATTTCACCTAAAATTGAGCTCCGTCCCGAGTCCTCGGGATTGGCGATGACGCTAGGGCTGTACGGAATGTTTGATCTTGTCAGCCGCATCGCGGCGAAATGTCGGTAGAAATAAAGTTTTGGTAGATTTGTTAGGTGCGTAGCACCGGAACACGCGCCAAAAGTTCCGGTGCTACGCACCTTTGGACCTAATTATCGACTCCATTTCTACCGACATTTCGCCGTGATGCGGCTTTTCCAAACATT
The DNA here is from genome assembly GCA_031373015.1 of Saprospiraceae bacterium. Taxonomy (GTDB): domain Bacteria; phylum Bacteroidota; class Bacteroidia; order Chitinophagales; family Saprospiraceae; genus M3007. The sequence continues at coordinate 117 of JANMME010000570.1, read as the reverse complement.
CCTTACACCCCTAGCGAGGACGCCAACAACGGCAGCGAGTCACCGCCTCACTATAAGCCCTTCAAGCGGTGAAATGAGTGTCCAAGCCCAGCGTGTCATCCTGAGCGAAGCGAAGGA
>JANMME010000535.1:0-5618 GCA_031373015.1 Saprospiraceae bacterium | reverse complement strand
CCCGGCAAATCGCGGGTGATGGTGACCAAGTATTGCGTGAAATATGAATTGGGAAAATGTCCGCGATACCAGCGCGAAACCATGGGCGCCAAACTCGCCGAGCCGCTCACGCTGAAACACGGCGAGGTGGAATACAAACTGAAGTTCAACTGCAAGCCCTGCGAAATGGAGATATGGGAAAAGGATGCGGAATTGAAAATCGAAGAAGATGACATGGATTAGACTTGTTTTCCCGCCGTGCTTGGTGTTTTGACCTACTGGATGCACACTTTTTCTTATGAAAGTCAAGTAATTACAGAGAAAAGTTCGTTAAGAAACTGTGGTAATAAATTGATTATCAATTATATCTTTGTGCAAACCGTAGGTGTTTTCACCAAGCACAACTGCGCCGGGGAAGCCAAGCCAAATCACGCACTCCGTTGTGGGGTTCGCCTAAAAGTACTTGACTTTTTCTCGTTTATTGGCGGGCCTTTTTGACTCGCTGGGCTGTTGTGCAAAAAGCCCAGATTGAAAATTTATTGCTGAATTATATTTTGATTCTCATAAAATCCTATAAGGTTTTAAAAACCTTATAGGATTCGATTGGACAAAATGCAAAACATTGTTTCTCGAAAAAATCCGCAAAAAACCTTTTTGCATAACCCCGGCAGGAATAAAACATCAGTCAGAATTGGCTCAAAAATTCGGGATGACTCATGTTATGACCAAAGCCTCAATCCCGCTCCGCTTTCAATACCACCCGTTCACCATCTAAAATGCCGGTGAGTTCCAGGTCGTCGCCATCGAGGTCGAAATCGAATACAAGGTGTTCGCCTTCCTTGTTTTCTAAATCTATTTCCTTTTCCGCTTCGTCCACTTTGTAATCGCCCGATTGGGTATCGCTGGTGCCGTCAGAATAGTTGATGGTCCACTCAAAGTCGCCTTTGCTGCCAGTGAAGGCTTCAAATTCCATATTGGAGGCCGTGATGATGGCGCCTTTTACGTCCACGCCATCAATGGTAAAGGATTTGATCTCCCATTCACCGACCAATTGTTCTTTCACCGTTGGCTGATCCTTGTCTTTGTTTTTGTCGCAGCTGGTCAGGGCCGGGAGGACGAGCAAAAGCAGCATGAATACTTTTGTGCTGAAGGTTGATAATACGTTTTTCATTGCTTAAAAATGTGTTAGTTGTGTGAAAAGATAAAAGTGTGCGTCAATTGTTTTTGCTGGATTTGAGGAAGCGGGCGGCTCGAACAAAGGCGACCAATCCCACTCCGATGACGGTAATGCCCGTCAGCAGCAGCATCATTTCGAAGATGTTCATGTTTACAAAAAAGTGGGTACCGGGGGGCTGAGATTTAACCCTGTACTGGTGGCATTGGATTGGGCACGGCGTTTTTTACCGCTGGAAGTGATTGGAGGTAAGCAAACACAGCCTTCAGATCCTCATCGCTCATCTTGGCCAAATTGGGCCAGGGCATGGGCGGCAAAATTGGGCGCGTCCCATCCAATCCCTTCGATTTGCCTTCGCGAATGGCTTTGAAAAACTGTGCTTCGGTCCAGGCGCCTATACCCGTATCGTCGGGGGTAAGGTTGGCGGCAAAAGAAGTACCCCAGGGGCCAACCGCTGCCGTCAAGCCTGGGCTGAACAAGACCCACTGACCGGGCGCGACCATTTTCTTTTCCGAGAGGGCTGGTAGGGGCTCTTCGGAGGGGTGCCCGGAAAGCAGGCGTTTGGGGTCGGGCTGTGGACCCATCGGGGTCATGATCTTGGGCGAGTGGCAATCGTTGCAGCCGCTTATGGTGACTAAGTATTCGCCCCGTTTCACGAGGTCGGCGGAGGGCAAGGCTTTATCGCTTTTCTCCGGTGCGGGCGCCTGTTGTGCGCAGTAGCTGAGGGACAAGATCAATGCAGCGCTGAGGGCTGCGAGCAGGATTTTTTTCATAAGTAGTTGATTTTAAAATTGTTGAGACTTAATTTGATGGGACAAAGGTGAAAGCAACGAACAGGTCACAAAAGCTGGTTTGTAACGAATTGTAGAAAACCGGGAATGGGTTGTCGGAAAACCAAACGTATGATGTTCAGGGTCAAATCCTCCCCACCAACCTGAAAAACCGCCTCAAAAACCAAACCGCCTGAATGACCAAGGCGATCAGATATCCCATCCATATCCCTTTGGCATTCCAGCCTTGATGCACCGCCAGCCAGTAACCGATCGGCAATCCGATGACCCAGAAAGCAACAAATGAAATCGCCGAGGGCCACACCACGTCATTGAGCGAGCGCAGCAACGAAATGCTGGAGGCCTGCATCGCGTCGGCCATTTGAAAAAGTCCGGCGAAAAAAACGAGCGTGGTAGCAATGCCGATCACGGCCGGGTCTTCAATGTACAGCGCGACAATGCTTCCGGGAAAGAACAAAAACGCAAAGGTGGGCAGCATCATAATGATCAATGCCAGCCCGATGGCCGATACGCCCGCCATCCATATCCGGACCCGGCTTTTGTAGGCCAAGGCTTGTCCCACGCGGATCATGCCTGCCGTGGAAACGCCCATGATGGTAACATAGGTGACGGAAATCAGGTTGATGGCGATCTGGTGGGCCGCCTGTTCGGTTTTACTGATTTGGCCAATGATAATCGTGCCTGCGCCAAAGGCGGCAAATTCTACCATGATCTGCAAAGCCGAGGGGATGCCGTAGCGGATAAAGGATTTGGTTTGTTCCCAAACGGCCGCCAGGCTCGTGCGGGGTTTCCGAAAATACGCCAGATCCTTTCTCCACCAGATCACACCGAACAACACGATGGACATTAGGCCATGAACGATCCCCGCATTCATCGCAATAGCGTTGATGCCCATGGTGGGCAACCCGAATTTTCCAAAGATGAACAGCCAATTGAGGAACACATCCAGCACCAACCCGCCGAAAGCTAACACCATCGTGAGCCGCACATAAGCAAAAGCATCAGCGAAATTGACGAGGATGGCGAAAAGGATAAGGGCCGGGAGGCTGTAAATCATGATTTTAAGGTAGTCCACCGCCAAAATCGTCACTTCCGGGTCTTGCTTCAACACATCAAAATTTTGAATGCCCAGCCACAACAAGGGACTGGCGATGACCGCAAAAAAAACACTCAGCCAAATCCCTGCGTGCAAGAGCGTGCGTACGCGTACGCCGTCGCGCAGTTCGTGGGCCTCAGCCACAGGAGTAGGGATCATCCGCACACCACCCCAGATCAGTAGCATGGACAGGACAAACAACACGCTGGCGATGCCATACGCCGCCAGCGCGGTCTCTCCAAGGCGACCGATCATCATGGTGCCGGCCAAACCCATGAGCATACTGCTGAGTTCGCCCAGCATCAGCGGGAGCGCTAGATGGAAGGTGTTTTTTAGTTCGGGTCGGGAAAGCCCGCTGCGCCAAAAGCGGAGGAGTGGGTGGGTTTTTGAAACGGCAGATAGATTGTTCACGGAACGAAGGAAGGGGTTCAACGGGGAGCGGAAACAATTTTTGAACACTCTCACATCGAACTTGAACTGGCGGAGATATTCAAATAGTCTTTTAAATAAGATTTACCGCATAGGCGCGGAGGCGCAGAGCGACTGAAAAGCAACACTTTGCGTCTCCGCGCCTCTGCGGTTTATTTTTGTCCCGACACTTACCCGTACAATTCGTAGTAAATTTGGCTGCGCTCGTACTTCAATTGTAGCATTAAATTAGCCACCGCCTCATCAATCATGCTGCTCCAGCCGCAGAGATAAAAAGCCACATCGGGGCGCGGAGTACCGTATTGCTCCATATAAACCTGATGGACATGGCCTTTCCAGCCCGACCAATCCTCTTGTCTCGAAAGTGCGATATCATAGCGAAAACCCGGAATTGTGTGGGTAAGCGCTTCAAATTCATCCCTATAAAGGATGCCGCTTTCTTCGCGTGTCCCAAAAATCAAGTGAATGTTTCGGTGGGGCTTACCCGAATTTTTCAAATCCAAGATCATGCTTCGGAACGGCGCGATGCCCGTGCCCGTACATACGAACACGAGGTCTTTTTCGATCTTTTCGGGCAATACAAATCCACCGTCAGGGCCTTTAAATTTTAGTACCGCACCTTCCTGAACTTGATAAAAAAGGTATTTGGAGCCCTGCCCTTCAGCGGAATTTACGACGCAAAGTTCCAGTTGGTTGGAATGATTCGGAGCATTGGCGATGGAATAGCTGCGCCAACGTTGGAGGCGTTTTTCGCCAATGGGCAAGTCCATGGTCACAAATTGACCTGCTTGAAAATCAAAGGCTTCCAAGTCCGGCACTTCTACTTGGAAAGTCCGGACGTTGGGGGCGATGGTTTCTATTTTACGGACGATGCCGTCGTGCCAGGTGATAGGCATGTTGCTTATTGTTTTAGGGAGTTGAGGATTTGTTGATTTGACCGTCATGGCCTTAGTTATCAATAAGTCGCCAAAACCCTGGTTTGCATTTTTTGGGGAAACAACAAGAGGAGCAAAGAGTTGACTGGTAAATGATAGTTTTAATTCAAACCTTCACCCATTTCGCCTTGCTCTTCCCGCTAGCGATCACTTTTTCGATAAAACGCATCCCGCGAACCCCGTCCTGTATGGTGGGGAAATCCGCATGAATCGGGTCGGGTTTCAGGCCTGCCTCATAAGCCCGAACGCAGTGCGCGAAATTCTTGTAAATGTTCGCAAAGGCCTCCAAATAACCTTCCGGGTGGCCCGCAGGAATACGTGTAGCAGCCTGCGCTTCGGGATAAATGGGGCCGACACTGCCCGTTCTAAATACTTGCATGGGCTTGTCTAACCATTTCACAATAAGCGAATTAGGTTCCATTTGCCGCCATTCGAGGCCGCCTTTTTCGCCGTAGACCCGGATGTTCAGGTTGTTCTCTTCGCCCGCCGAAATCTGGCTGGCATGGAGAATTCCCTTTGCGCCGCCCTCGAAATGAAGCAGCACATTGCCATCGTCGTCGAGCAGGCGACCCGGCACGAAAGTGCTGATGTCGGCACAGAGTTCGCTGATTTTCAGTCCCGTAACATACTCCGCGAGGTTTTCGGCGTGCGTACCAATATCGCCCATGGCGCCTGCGATGCCGCTTTTAGTGGGGTCAGTGCGCCAAGCCGCTTGTTTCTGGCCGGATGCTTCCAAGTTTGTGCTAAGCCAACCTTGTGGGTATTCGACTACCACTTTCCTAATAGCACCGAGTTCCCCGTGGCGTATCATAAGGCGGGCCTGTTTTACCATCGGGTAGCCCGTGTAATTATGGGTAAGTGCGAAGACAAGTTCAGATTTCGCCACGATTTTTTCCAGGGCCAGAGCTTCTTTCAGGCTGAAGGCCACGGGCTTGTCGCAGATGACGTGGAAGCCGTTTTCCAGCGCCATTTTGGCCGGGGCAAAGTGGACGTGGTTGGGCGTGACGATGCTCACGAACTGCATCCGGCGGTCGGGCCGAAGGCGTTTTTCGCGCTGGATCATTTCGCGGAAGGTGCCGTAGCAACGATCAGGAGGCAGGCTGAAATCAGCCCCGGAGGCCTTGGATTTTTCAGGGTTGCTGCTGAACGCGCCACAGACGAGTTCGATTTCGCCGTCTAAAGCAGCAGCCATGCGGTGTACTGCGCCGATGAAC
>JANMME010000516.1:0-5049 GCA_031373015.1 Saprospiraceae bacterium | reverse complement strand
AGTTGTCGCTAACCGATTGAAGCAACTGCGCTTGCGTGACCACTGCATTGCCAAAAATGTCGAGACTCACCGTGATATTGTTGCAGACGATGGTCGGCCCGGCATTGTCCGACACGTTGATCGTTTGGGTATAAACGGCTGTGTTGCCACAAGCATCGGTGGTGGACCAGGTACGCTTGATGATCTGCGATTGCGCGCAGGCGCCCGGCATGGTGGTTTGGCTAAAAGTAACCAACAAACCGATAGGCTGCTGAGGCGGGAATGTCTGGCCCTGATTCACGGCATCGGGCGTGGCCGGGTTGGCGGCAGAAGGGCCGTTCCAGGTAAAGTTGGCATAGTTTGTACCGTTACCTGAAAGTCGCAGGGATTGCCCGACGGGTTCGTTGCCCGTTTCAGAAACACCAATATCGGTGGATACCATCCCGTTGGCTGGTCCGCCAATGGCTGTCATTACGCCTTCATAACTGAGGAACTGCAACACGGTGCCTCCTTTCACAAAAGCGATACCGTCTGAAGGGCCATTTTCAATGCCAGGTATAAAAAAGGCGATGGTACCGTATCCATTGCTTTGGTTTGGAATGATACCTGTAAGTGGAATGTTCAGGTACGTGCCCCCCATGTTGCCTGTGCTGCCGTTGTACAAGAACAGTTCATATCCAGTTCCAAGGTTCGTGCCGGCGCGTCCTGCTATCTCGATAAACTCGTTGACATCTGTCCCTGCGTTGTCGTAATGTATCTCATTGATCCAGACGGGGCCATTGATAATGCCAGCGGGATCGCAGGCATCTGTGCCAATTACTGCCGGAACGGGAGGGATTGGATCGCTGCAAGAAAGCGTCACATTGGCTGGCTTGGGCGTCAACACGGGCGGATCGGTATCGGTGACCGTGATGACTTGGGTATGCGTATTCTGGTTGTTGCAAGCGTCTGTCAGCGTCCATTTGCGGGTCACGATGCGCGAGCCTGCACATTGGCCCGGCGTCTCGGTCTGCATAAATGCCGCAGGAATGGAGGCTGGTAATGGGTTGATGGTTTGGCCTGCGTTCAAGGTGCCGGGAGATTGGGCAATCGGGCCGACCCAGGAAAAATCGGAAGCTACTTGACCGGTTCCGGTCAACTGCAAGGAAAGACCTGCGAGATCGCCCCCTGCTTCTAAAACCACCACATCCGTAGAGAACATGCCCATGGCCGGCCCGTCAGTTGCTTGAAAAACACCCTCGTAACTAAGGAACTGAATGACCTGATTGGTTGAGATCTTGTACAAAGCGATCCCATCCGGCGAACCGTTTTGAATTCCGTTGGAGGCATACGCAAACGATACTGCTCCAAAACCTGTGCCTTCATTGTCAATGACACCGGTCAAAGTAATGGTTGGAGCATACACCACGCCGCCATTCCCATTGTACAAATAGAGTTGATAATCTCCGAGGTTGATACCAGCGGTGCCTGCTACTTCGATAAATTCGCCTACATCATTCCCAATGTTATCGTAGTGGAACTCATTGATAAAAATAACCGGAGGCACCATGCCGCCGCCGCAATTGTCTGTACCGGTGAGCATAGGCGCAACCGGCAAGGGGGCTGTGCAGGAGATGGTGGTGCTGGCCGGTGGCGCCGGATTCGGGTTGAAGGTCGGCGGGGTTTTGTCCTTGGTGTATTTGTAGGTAAGCGAACAGTTAGCAAAATTCTCGGCAGAGTCTCTTACGCCATTGGCTGGCGGTAAGTCATCAAAAATCGTATAGGTTCTGGTAACGGCAGTGTCAGCGCAATTGATCGTTGGTGTCACGGAAGTGATCCTAAGTGTCCCGCATAACATACCTGTTACATTTCCGCCCAAGGCCTGGAATCCAGCCAAGGTCGTCACAGGCGCAGGCAGCGGATTCGTGCAACTGAAAACGCCATTGGGCTGTGGTGGGCAGGTTACGTTTAAGGTGCAATTGGAGCAGCTGGGAATGTTTGGGCCATTACTCACGGTCAACTTGCAAATCGTGTCTGCACTGAATTTGGCAGTGACCACACTGGGCGTTCCGTCGGCCTTGAGGCGTACACCGACGAAAACAGTTGGGCTGGTAAAAGGGGCCGCAATAGAAAGTGGCCCACCGCCTGCCAGCACATCTCCCGTGAGGTTAAGGTTGCCGGTAGCAGGAGGACTGGAATAAGTCACCGAAATATTGGCGGTAAAATAATCGTCTGCAGCATTTGGAACGGAGCCGTTGTTGTTGCAGGAGCTTACATTCGAAAAAGTGATGCCGCTAATGTTACAAATCACGGAACAGCTGGTCACATTCGGGCCATTGTTTTCCGTAAACGCACAGCTATTGGCGCCAAAAGTGGCGGTCACCGAACTTGCCGTTCCATCTGCCTTCAGGCGAATGCCCGTGAAAACAGTGGAAGTAGCATTAAAGGGTGAAGCGGCAGAAAGCGCCCCACCACCTGCCAACACATCACCGCTAAGCGTGAGGTTGCCACTCGTTGGTGGATTGGTATAATTGACGGTGATATCAGCCGTGAAATAGTCGTCGGAGGCATCCCCGTTGGTACCGTTGTTATTGCAGGAACTCACATTTGCAAAAGTGATGGAACTAAACGAGGTCTGAATGGTCGAGCCATTGATGATCAGGTCATTATCCAAAGCGACCACCGAAGTGCCGATACGCATCGTGCCACCCGTGCCGGGGCTTCCGCTCACTGCGTTTCCATACCCATAAAGCCGGAAGGTAATGGTGCCCGTATTGCCGTTGATGTTCACGTTGAAGGTGTTCAACACGGAGGCTGCCGTCACGGTTGCCGTGCCCAGATCAGCGGCAAAGCCGTCAATACTGCTTCGCAAGGTGGCGGTGTTGGGACCTGTGTTGGAGCTGCGCAACACGATCTGAACCGTCGTAATGTCCGCCCGGTAGCAGGTTTGAATTGGGAGCGTGAACTCGTAATATTCGTTGTTGGCAATAGCATCGGCGAGGGTGGTAGGAACGCCATTGGTGTTGAACCAACCGGAAGAGCTGATAGATCCGCCCGCAGCAGCCGCGGCTACGCCTGCTCCGCGCTGTACCACGCCAGCGGTTATACCTGCGGCCACCGTGGTAGCGGTGCTGGAGACCTGGTTGCCAGGCTGTGGGCTGAGTTCCCAGGCTTCTATTTGTGCGAAGGTGGAATACGTGGCAATGAGCGCAAATACAAGGAGTAAACCTTTTTTCATGAGAGTATGATTACAAGGATAAAAAGCGAACTTCGAAACCTATAAGGTTTTAAAAACCTTATAGGTTTTGGTCAAAAATGACAAAAACCTGCCCTGAGGCAGCCATAATCAAACCAGTAAATGGGAAATGACCCTAATGGAAAACGGGCTTACTATTCCGAAGGCAAAAATTGAACCAATAAAAAGGCTTATATGAAAGCCTAGGATTCAACCAGTAGGAAAGTCAGCGGCGAGAAGCCAAAGCAGAGTCACGAGATTACAGGAAAAACAAGAGGATTAAAAAAACTTGTGCAAATGTAAAAAAGCCTTTGGGGAAATACAGCAAGGTCAAAGATTTTTCCAGAAAACTTAATCTGAAAAGGTTGCCACATAGTGGCTATATGTTAACCAGCAGTCTTGTCACCACCCTTGATTGGCCTTGCTTGGGTGGAAAGTGCCCTGTGGCTTAGGTTTCAAAACGCTCAACGATGGCTGGGACGGATTGCTGAGCGGGCGGGCAGTTGCGGATTCCATGGTCTGCATTTTTTTTATTTGATGGCAAAGCTATAGCCGATTGATTCGATTTTTGTGATTAATTCCGATTGATTCGCCGGACGCGGCACTAGAACCTCAAACCAATCACCCACACATTCCCCCTGCGGCTGCACTCGTCCATCGCCTGCGCCGGGTCGAACTCAAGCGCGATATTGGGCGAAAACTTACTTCGGTCTTTAAGGCCAATCTCCACAGTGCCTTCCAAAATCTGGCCGGGCAAGAGCAGCCCGTCCAAAGTTTCGCGGCCTTTTTGGATGCTGGTGCTTCCTGCTGGGATAGCCCCTCTTGTCAGCTTTGTACCGCTCACAAAATACACGTTTACAAGGGGTTCGGCATTTTTTGAGAAAAAATGAGCGGGGGCATTGCCCGTGTTTTTCAAGAAATACCGAAGGCGCATGGTGCGCTCACCCCATTCCTCCACGAAGGCCGTGTCGAACACCATTTCGGCGCAGCCGCCTGCTCCGGGTGTGGGTTCGGTTTCGCGGGATTTTAGTCGCACATTCAGCCAGATAGGCTCGGAAATCTCGCCCGGCTTGAGTTTTGGGCAATTGCCACGCGCCGCTTCTGCAATGCTTGCTTCGTGGCCACGCAAGAGACTGGGCAGGCCGATGGAGTCGAACTCGACCACCATGTCGGCAGCGGTTTTTTTAGTGCCAAGGGTTTGGCGGCCTGTGTTGGCCATGCGGCAGCGGAGCGAGAGGGTTTGGTTTTTTTGCTGAAGGATTTGAATGTCGAAAAGGGCTAGGCGGGAGCCGGTGTAGGCGGGCTGGCCAGTGGTTTTGCAGGCTAAAAAAATCAAGAAAAACAAAACAATGATGTTGCGACAATAAAAATTCATGCTGTAAAAGTAGGTTGCCGATGCGGTAGATGGATTAAGCCCAGGCATTCACGTTAAGTTTTCTGTTGAGGCTTGGTCGTTTGAGTTTTATTTAGTAATTTTGGTGGCCTTTTAGTTCCCCCTCTCAAGTGCGCCGGAACAAGGCGTAATCCGTTGGCCAACGTATTCTTTTGCCCGTCGAAGTTTTTCAGACGGGCCAAGTGCCAAACCTCACTGGAGGCAAATCACGCTAATCTTCATTAACCGCTGACGCCAACTCGCCCTTAGTAACCTACCTGCGAGTAAAAAAGCGAAAGCGGGGTTTTCAATCCATCTTTTTCTGTGCATTTGTTCATTGGCATGCCCAATGGACATCACATCCCATTTTCTAATTTTCACAAATTTACCAATGCAATGAAAAAACGTCTTAAATTCACTGCTCCACCCTTTCTACGATTAATTGCGGCTATGCTCTTCATAGCCTTTTTAACACCCAATACTG
>JANMME010000529.1:0-11693 GCA_031373015.1 Saprospiraceae bacterium | reverse complement strand
AATCAGACCCCACAACAACTTTCCTTCTTTATCGCAGCTATTTCTGCGGGTGCCATTGCCGTCTTGCTCCTGCTTTTGAAAGCATCTGGCTTGCTAACAGTAACTTGGCCCGAGGTTCTGGGCCTGTTTGTACTGGCTTTTGGCGTAGCTTTTGTTTCGAACTACTATCTCGTGCGCTATTTCATATTCAGGCGCATCAAGTTGATTTACAAAATAATACATAAGCAAAAACTCCCAGCAGAGTTCAAGGCAGGCAATCTGGATATGACCAAAAACGTGCTGGAGGATGTTGAAAAAGAGGTGGGCGAATGGGCCGACCAGCAAAACCTCGAACTCGAAGAACTCGAACGCCTCGCCACTTACCGCCGCCGCTTTATCGGTGATGTATCACATGAATTAAAGACCCCTATTTTCAATATCCAGGGTTTTATCCATACACTGCTTGACGGGGCACTACACGACCCAAAGGTTAACCTCCTTTACCTCCAGCGTGCTGCCAGGAACATCGAAAGGCTTCAAACCATTGTGGAAGACCTGGAGACCATTAACAAACTTGAGGCTGGCCAAATGATCCTGGACCTCCAAGAATTTGATCTCCACGACCTAACAGACGAGGTGTATGCTGACCTTGAAATGCGTGCCCGAGAACGCAACATCCGACTCACCTACAAAGACGGGGCAAGTCAAAATTTCCGCGTCCGCGCCGACAAAGAGAGCATCCGTCAGGTATTGATGAACCTCGTACACAACTCCATTAAGTATGGGATGGAAGGTGGGCTTACAAAGATAAGTTTCTATGATTTAGAGACTTACATCCTGGTAGAAGTGAGCGACAATGGCATCGGCATCACGTCGGAGCATCTAAATCACGTGTTCGACCGGTTCTATCGCGTAGACAAGCACCGTTCCCGGGAAGCGGGCGGCACAGGGCTTGGCTTGTCTATTGTGAAACACATTGTGGAAGCGCACAAGCAGACGATTAATGTGCGGAGTAGCGTTGGGCAAGGAAGTACGTTTGGGTTTACGGTGGAAAAGGCGTAATGGTATTCAGCCCAGCAACAATAATAAATGTCCGAGAGGTTGCTGATCAGATTTTATCAATAATTACGAACCAAGTGATAGTACCAAGAAGAGACGAACGAGGCGGCGACGGGTCAGTTGCCCATTTCTTCTTAACTTTGTCGGCAATTAGTAGATAAAATGGAAAATAATTACCCGTCTCAAGAGGAAATGTCTATCGGCATGGTCGCTGAACCCGAAGTGGAACTGGAGTTGGAGCACCCAGAAAACGGGGAACAACTTCTGGAAAAGCCATTCAATCCAGCGTTTATCAACATCAAAACCAAAACGCCCTCACTGGATACGCTGATCACGCGGATGTCAGAAGACCCTTCCGAAATCGAACTAAATACAGCATCGTATTTCCAACGCAATCCCAATTTATGGGAACCTGTCAAGCAAAGCCGCTTGATTGAGTCCATTTTGATACGATTTCCATTGCCCGCGTTTTATTTTGATGGTTCGGATGACAAAAAATGGCTCGTGGTGGACGGACTGCAACGCTTGAGCAGCATACGCAATTTTGTGATTGGGAAGTCGCTTCAATTGACAGGATTGGAATTTCTTACCCAACTGAACGGTAAATATTATGATGAGCTCGACCGCGATTTGAAACGGCTTATCCACGAAACACAGGTTGTGGTGTATATCATCAACCCTGGCACCCCCGCAGACGTGAAGTTCAATATTTTCAAGCGCATCAATACAGGCGGATTGATTTTGGAGCCGCAGGAAATCCGACATGCGCTTTTTCAGGGCGTACCTTCGCAGTTCATTGCTGAGTTGGCAGAGATAGAAGAATTTAAGGCTGCGACTACCTGGTCCATCAAAACGCGCCGGATGCTCGACCGGGATTTTGCCAATCGCTTTTTGGCTTTTTATTTGTTTGGTTTTGAAGCCTACCAGCCTGACTTAGATACATTCATGAGCAGGGCCATGGCCAACACAGCCAACATGAGCAAAGTGGATTTGGAGAAGATCAAAACCGACTTTGCGTCATCCATGCAGTTGAATCGCGAAATTTTCGGTGAGAATGCCTTCCGTAAATGGCCAAGGGAAAACGAACGACGCAAACCACTCAATAAAGCTCTTTTTGATGTGTTTTCAGTGTGTTTTGCGCGGCTCGCTGATCGGCAACGGGCCGTGCTAATTGCCCAAAAAGATGAATTTACCGAACAATTCAAAAACCTCCTATACAACGACGACGAAAACCAATTTTTTTGGGCGGTCAGCAGTGCAACAGGTGATCGGAGGCGCGTTTATTACCGATTTTCAAGAGTTCAATCGTTAATCAACCAGTTTGCAGGATGATACAGTTTGTTGATATAAAAAATTTTAAGTCTATCAAAAAGAAGCAGTTTGCCTTGCGAAATCTCAATGTGTTGCTGGGTTTAAACGGGATGGGCAAGTCTTCTTTTATCCAAATGTTGTTGTTGTTGAAGCAATCTACACTACATGAAGGTTTGAGGCTCAACGGCAATTACACCCGCATCGGCAATTCACGCGACGCTCTTTACCAATACGCAAAAGATGAAAACCTTGCCGTTGAAATCGCTTTTTCCGACGGACAACGCGAGCGGATGAATTTTGTGTTCCAAGCCGAGGCGGATACTTTCAATTTGGCAGGGGAGATAAAATTTGGCGAAGGCTTTTTCCGCCAATCCTTGTGGCAAAACAATGCTTTTCAATACTTGAACGCTAGCCGGCAAGAACCCAAATCCATCCATGAAAAATCGTATTCGAATGTGGTTTTGTGGGGCAATCTTGGAAATTTCGGAGAATTCACGGCACATTATTTAGAAGTTCACGGCTCCGGCGAGGTCGGTTTTGAAAACCTTATTCACCCAAAATCCTACCTCCGCGACGAAACGACGGGTAAAGAAATCGCCAATAAAACCTTGTTAAATCAGGTCAATTTATGGCTCGGAGAGATTTCGGCTGGAGTCCGTGTGCGTGCAACAGAGATTCAAAACTCTGAAAACATACAGTTGGAATATGAATATGAGCAGCCCAACTTTGGCACTACCAACCGCTTCAAACCGGCCAATGTTGGTTTTGGCATTTCGTATGTGCTTCCAGTAGTCGTGTCACTTTTATCGGCAAGGCCGGGCAACCTGCTGATTATCGAAAACCCTGAATCGCATATTCATCCGCGTGGTCAAGCAGAATTAGGAAAACTGGTCGCATTGGCGGCCATGAATGACGTTCAAATCGTGGTTGAAACGCACAGCGACCATTTTGTAAACGGTGTCCGTGTAGCCGTCAAAGAAGGGGCGATAGCTCGTGAAAAAGCAGTGCTTTTCTATTTTGAGAAGACCGTAACGGAAAGCGAACAATTTTCCAAAATCACAGATATTGAGATAGATCAAAACGGCGAGCTGGGTCAATATCCTGAAAATATGTTGGATGAATGGAGTAACCAGCTGTTTAAACTCCTGTAACACAATGGAACTATACCTGAATGAGTGCTCCCTCCCCACAAATGCGCCCCAAGCCTCAAGTGCGAAGGCAAGAATTGTCACTTTTTTGAAAACGGCCAAGACGCTGCGCCCACATGGGTTCAATATTGTCCGGGTTCATAGTAATTTCTTCGCCGAAGATTTGGGTGCATCCTATACACCTTCTGATTTTTTGAATGACAAGTCGATTCCAAGGGACCTGCAAATCCTATTACAAAGCATAGTTAAAAATCCCTTCATCGCAGATCCAAACAGTTTTGAAGCAGAAGCCTTCATTTTGAACTTATTTGAAACAGAAGATGAAACTGGAGCAATTATCCAACCGGAAGGCTTGGCCGTTGCTTATGTGCATGAATCTCAAACCATTAGTTTTTCAGGAACACCACATTGGGAACAAGAATCCTTAGAGGTGACCATGACCAACCCCCAGGGCGAGCAATTTCCTAAAGGCATCCTCAACCATGTATTTGAAACCTGCACTGCAAACCCTGAATTTTTAGATTGGATAGAGTCACTTCGGGCCGAAATTCCGCTAAATTCCTTGTCGAACATTCAGTTGGTGTTCCCAAGCACTCAATTTGAATTTGAACAAAAAGCCATTGACGATCTCATTTCATGGTATTATGATGACGTCCGATACCAGATTAGGATCAAAAAACTAATTGAAGATATAGCCGCCCATCCATTCACAGGAGGTATGGGACACACAGAAGTCTTAGCTGGCAAAGGAGGCAGTGCTTCTAAACGAATAGTAGGCAAAGACAGACTTATCTATACTTATACCGACAAGAAGATCATCATTCATCAATGCAAAGGACATTATGAAGATCATTAGGTTATGACACAAACCGACAAATTGGCAATAAAAAAGCCTGCCATCGCGATACGATGGCAGGCTTTTGAAAAGAGGTGTCTGGCTAATGAGATCAGAACACGCTTGTCTCCAATTTTGTCAATGTCTTTGCTGAACTTTCGGAGGAATTCAGTCTTCATGCCCGCCGAAGTTTTTGCATGATTTCATTACGTTCTACTTTATCTTCCCCATCAGCATCGTTCATTAGAAAACCAAGCACTTCATCATGCCACAATAAAATTATTGAAAGCGAAATAAATTTCGCGCTACGGGGTATCAGTTCTTAAAATACGATCCCGCATTCGTCCCACCTTTTTTCACCACATCAAGGCGTTTTTTGAACTCCATGTACAGCGCATCGTCCTCTTTGCGGCCATAAGCCTGAACCAAGGCAGCGAGCACGTTGACATCGTTTGCGTCAATACTTTCAGCCTTTTGGAAGTATTTGAGCGCTTCGTCAACGTCGGCCAGCATCTCTTCTTTTAGTTCTTTGTAGCGCTTTTGCCCTGCCGCGGTAGAAAAACTGGTCTCGTTCATTTCTATGGCAATCAAGTTGGTCTCGTTGTAGAGCAATGCGCCAAGAGCATAGTTGAAGTCCAAGTTATTGGGCTCTTTTTCCACGGCAATCAGAAAGTTTTTCTTTGCAGCATCTGCGTACTCCTTGATTTTGGGAGATTTTTGAGCCCTTGTCTGCGTCGTATCTTCCAATAATACAGTGAAGAGGTTGTTGTAGACATCGCCTAAAGCGCGATACAGGCTTCCATTATTCGGCTCTTTCCGGATCGCCTGCTCAAGGGATCCGGTCAATTCGTTGAGGCGGCCCTTGCTGATATAGAAGTTGATTTCGGCAAAAAGCAGCGAGGACTCCTCCGGGAATTTTTTGCGGCCTTCTTGCAAGATTTTTAATGCACCTGCCTCATCCTTCAAATCAGTCTTGCAATTGAAAAGCCCTTCGTACACGGCTACGCTGTCAGTGCCTTGCTTGTAGAGTATTTCATAATACTGCACTGCATCGTTGCAGCGTTTTGCCAAACTAGCCAAAAAACCGGTGAAAAATATCTGGTCTTTGTATTCTTTGGGGTCGTCAAGCGCACTTTTTTTCTTGGTTGCTTTCAAGATATCGTGCGCTTCCAGCGAGCCTTTAAAAGCCAAAAATGCTTTTTCATATTCCTTGGAGTTATACTTACCAATGCCAATATTGATCATCCAGGGCTGCACCAACGCTATTCCGTCAACGGCTTGCTCTTTCTCATATTTCTTTGCATCAGGCTTTTCATAAGCCATTTTGTAGGCGTTGAACGCTTCCAGAGCATCATTATCGCCCGTTAGCTTGGCGTTTGGATTCAGACTTTGCATGGCCAGTTCGTTTTGAACCCGGGTGCTGTACACATCCCCTTTGATGATCCAAGCAGACGCAAGCGCCTGAGCCTCCGGCGTTTGCATCGCCTGATCAATTTTCGTTTTTGCTTCGACAAGTTTTGAGCCGTTTCCAGCTGGATCTTGGTTGTAAGCAGCAAGAGCTTTGCCTGCCGATTTGGCGAGCTTCGCGCTCTCGTCTTGGGCTTGCGACGTTCCGACGCTAAGGAGGATGCCCAGAAGGGCGAAAAGGACTTTTTTCATTGTCTTCGACAAAATTTTGAAAGTTTGAAAATCGCATTTCAGACGCAGTTTACCCTCAAAGGGTTTACAATGCCTTGTTAAATTTGCTGAACGCGCCTTTCTATTGGGAAAAAATTGTGAGAATCAACAAGTTAGGTTTTGCAAATTGATTGAAGCATGATGTGCTATTCTTCGCCATTCACTTCTTCTGCGGTTGTTTCGGCCAAACCTTCAGTCTCCTCTGGCATTTTGATCTCTTCTGCTTGCGCCACTACAGTCACATCTGCAATGTGGTCGTCTTCGTCCAAACGAATAAGCCTAACACCCTGAGTCGCGCGGCCCATCACCCGCAGGTCGTCCGCGCCCGTTCGGATAGTGACGCCCGAGGTGGTCGTAATCATCAGATCGTCGTTGTCAGTGACGGATTTGATGGCGACCAAATGGCCTGTTTTAGCGGTAACATTGATGGTTTTAGACCCTTTGCCGCCCCGACTTTGCACCCGATAGTCTTCGAGGGCCGAGCGTTTGCCCATGCCATTCTCAGAAACTACCAGAATCGAGGTCGTCGTATCTTCTGGGTCAATGCAGACCATACCTACTACGGCATCGCCAGCTTCGTCATCAACCCGGATACCACGCACTCCGGCAGCGCCCCGACCCATGGAGCGCACATCTTGCTCGTTGAAACGGATGGCTTTACCGCTCTCGATGGCCAGGATGATTTCGTTTTTGCCGTTGGTCAATTTCGCCTCAATAAGCGCATCGCCTTCTCTGATCTCGATGGCATTGATGCCGCCTTGGCGCGGACGAGAGTAAGCTTCGAGGGGTGTTTTTTTGATATTTCCTTTGCGCGTACAGAAGGTGATGTAGTGCCCGTTGAGGAATTCCTCGTCGTCGAGCCTGCGCACAATGATGTAGGCGCGGACTTTATCTTCCTTCGGAATATTGAGCAAATTCTGAATCACCCTGCCCGCAGTGGCTTTCGCGCCTTCAGGAATTTCGTACACCTTCAACCAAAAACAACGCCCGCTCTCGGTGAAAAGCAGCAGCGTTTGGTGTGTGGTAGCGGTGAACATGTGCTCTACAAAATCTTCGCCGCGTGTGCGTACTCCCTGCGCTCCACGGCCTCCACGATTCTGCGCCCGATACTCGGAAATTGCGGTGCGTTTGATGTAACCCGTATGGCTGATGGTGATGACAACTTCCTCATCCTCAATCAAATCTTCGATGCTGATATCGGCTTCGTTCATTTCGATGGCGGTGCGGCGCGCGTCGCCGAAACGGTCTTTGATATCGGTGGTTTCGGATTTGACGATATCGCGGCGCAAGCCTTCGTCGGCCAAAATGGCCATCAATTCTGCGATTTTCTTTTGCAGCTCCTCGTACTCGTTTTTCACTTTGTCGCGCTCCAAGCCGGTGAGTTGCTGCAAACGCATGGCGAGAATAGCCTTTGCCTGCAGTTCAGAAAGGCCAAATTTTTCCATCAAGCCCACACGGGCTTCGTCGGCATCTTTGGAAGCTCGGATGAGTTTGATAACCTCATCCAAATGATCCAGCGCGATGAGCAAGCCTTCCAAAATATGCGCCCGCTCTTCAGCCTTGCGAAGCTCATATTTAGTGCGGCGAACAATGACGTCCAGGCGGAATTTGATGAACTCATCCACCATGTCCTTCAGATTGAGCAGACGGGGCCGCCCGTTCACCAAAGCGATGTTGTTGATGCCGTAGGAGGTCTGGAGTGGAGTGAGCTTGAACAGTTGGCTCAAAATCACGTTGGCCGCTGCGTCACGTTTTATTTCAATGACGATGCGCACGCCCTCGCGGTTCGACTGGTCGCCCACGTCAGAGATGCCCAGGATTTTCTTTTCGTTGACCAGATCAGCGATTTTTGATATCAGCATCGCCTTGTTTACCTGATAAGGAACTTCGGTGACAATGATGCTCTCCCGACCTTTGGCATCGGTCTCGATTTCGGTTTTTGCCCGAACAACCACGCGACCACGGCCCGTGCGAAAACCTTCTCTTACGCCCGACATGCCATAAATTATACCGCCAGTAGGAAAATCCGGGGCTTTTACAAACT
This sequence comes from Saprospiraceae bacterium, assembly GCA_031373015.1. Lineage (GTDB taxonomy): Bacteria > Bacteroidota > Bacteroidia > Chitinophagales > Saprospiraceae > M3007. The sequence continues at coordinate 3,640 of JANMME010000529.1, read as the reverse complement.
CCATCAATTCCTCCACGTCAATCTCAGGCTTGTCCACCGCGGCCATGATGGCGTTGCAGATTTCGGTGAGGTTGTGGGGCATCATGTTGGTGGCCATGCCCACGGCGATGCCGCTGGCGCCATTAACCAACAGGTTGGGAAACTTGGTGGGCATCACGCTCGGCTCTTCGAGCGAATCGTCGAAATTGAGTTGAAAATCAACCGTGTCTTTGTCCAAATCGCCCACAATTTCGTCCGTCACCCGACGGAACCGTGCCTCGGTGTAACGCATGGCAGCGGGACTGTCGCCGTCCATAGAGCCAAAGTTGCCCTGGCCGTCTACGAGCGGGTAGCGCAGGCTCCATTCCTGAGCCATACGCACCATGGTGTCGTACACGGAGGAGTCGCCGTGGGGGTGGTACTTGCCCAGTACTTCACCCACGATACGGGCGGATTTTTTGTAGGGTTTGTTGTAGCCAAGCCCCAAATCAAGCATCCCATACAGGACGCGGCGGTGAACGGGTTTCAGTCCGTCGCGCACATCAGGGAGTGCGCGGCTGACGATGACGGACATTGAATAGTCAATGTATGCGACCTTGAGTTCGTCTTCAATGTTGATGGAAATAATTCTCGAATCTGGCATGTGCGAATCTTATGCGGAATGATGTTTTTGTGTTGTGTTCAACTTGGTATGCGTTGAGCAACTGTATAAAATCGTTGAAGTCGGGTGGAAGCATTAGCATAATTGGCTAGTCGTAGTCGGAGCAACTCAAGCGCAACCAGCCGCTCCAGGGGCGATTTGGTGAGCCAGTACCGCGTTTCTTCCCGTGGGTCTTGCTCCGTGAGCCTGCCTACGGTAACGATGCTGCGGTCAACACGCAAAAAGTTTTGCTGCATGGAAATTTGTTTCCTTTTTTAGTTCAAAACAGTGCGCGAAGGTACAAAACCCCGCTCTTTTGAAGGCAAGTTTCTTTTCGCAATATTGAGCGTTTTAGAGGGCCGCAAATTTTACCTTTGTGGAAAATTACGCGGAACATGATCACCTCGCTTTCCCAACTCGATCTGAACCAATCCTATACTTATGCCTGCTGAAGGATGTCTTTGCGGACTAATTACTCGCGTATCTTGAAGGACTTGATTCATCATAGAAAAATTTTTGAGCTGGCAAATTTCTCTATTTTTACCGCAGAATCACATGCATATAAACATATTGAGGTTTTAAAAACCTCAATATGTTTGTGGGTCAAATGTTCCATTCCAATTCAATTTTTACCGAAAGCACACCATGAGAATTAAACTTACTTATCTTTCTCCAGCCCTTTTTCTCCTGTTTTTCTCCGTTTCACAAAACATTTTTGCGCAAAACGCTACCCTGCGCGGAAAAGCCACCGATGCACTTACGAGCGAAGCACTCTTAGGCGCAAGCGTTCGCGCAGGCAGCGTAGGAGCTTCCACGGATGCCGATGGAGTTTTTTCACTCTCTCTCGCAGCCGGCAGTTACGAGATTAGCGTTTGGTATGTGGGATATACCTCGAAAACTTTCACGCTGCGCCTTGCTGCGGGCGAAACGCGGAACTTAGACGTAAAACTCGACAATGCAGACAACCTGTTGCAAACGGCTACAGTGACCGCTGGGAAATTTGAAAAACCCCTCGGAGAAGTCACCGTTTCCATGGATGTCATAAAACCAAAACTGATCGAAAGCACCAACTCTACCTCGGTAGACGAGGTGCTGGTAAAGGTGCCCGGAGTAAGCATCATTGACGGACAAGCCAGTATTCGGGGCGGGGCGGGCTTTTCTTATGGGGCCGGCACGCGCGTCTTGATTTTGGTGGACGACATTCCGGCTTTGCAACCCGACGCGGGTTTGCCCAACTGGGACGATTTCCCGGTAGAAAACATATCCCAAGTAGAAGTGCTCAAAGGGGCCGCCTCAGCGCTGTACGGCTCGTCGGCCATGAACGGCATCATAAACATCCGAACGGGATATGCCAAAGACAAGCCGGAAACGGAAGTTGCGGTTTTTGGAAAAACATGGGGAGACCCGCAAGACGAGGCCAAAAAGTGGTGGGGCACAGATTCTTCCGGCATTGCGCAGCCCATTGAAACCGGATTCAGCTTTGCCCACCGCAGAAAATACCATCGCCTCGACTTTGTGCTGGGCGCTTATGCCCTTTATCGCGACAGTTACAACCGGGACAGCTACAGCCGTTATGGCCGCATCTCCCCCAACCTGCGCTTCCGGGTGAATGACCGCCTTACCCTTGGGTTGAACACCAGTTTCAACGTCGGGCGTAGCGGCAGCTTTTTTATTTGGGGTGGCAAAGACACCTTGGCCTATCAGGCTGGGGTTGGTTCGGCTTCCTACACCAAAGGCCGTTTGCGCTTCCTTATTGATCCTTCCCTGCAGTATTTTGACAAAAGCGGCAACCGTCACAAAATTCTGAGCAGGTACTTTTATATCCACAACAACAACTCCGGCAACCAGAGCAACGACAGCCGCCTTTATTATGGAGAATACCAATTCCAGCGTTCTATGGAGCGGATCGGGTTGGTAACAACGTTGGGTATTGTGGGGATTTACAATACCGTAGATGCCGAGATTTATAGCAATGCTTCATACAAGTCACGAAATTTGGCAGGTTACCTCCAATTGGACTACAAGGCATTTGATCGGCTCAACCTATCAGCTGGCTTGCGTTATGAGCAAAATGTGCAGCACAGTCCTGACAGTATTTTCTTGCGCACCGAATTGCTTGGAGTCATCCCAGGTGGCTTGATCAAAGAAGCCAAGCCGGTGTATCGCTTCGGCGCCAACTATCAGTTGGCTAGCTCCACCTATCTGCGTGCTTCCTGGGGCCAAGGGTATCGTTATCCGACCATTGCAGAGAAATTTGTCAGCACAGATTTTGGGGTGGGCAATTCTGTGGCCCCCAATCCGCAATTGATTTCAGAAACCGGCTGGACTGCAGAAGTGGGCATAAAGCAGGGTTTCCGATTGGGCAGTTGGCAAGGTTATATGGACCTGACGGGTTTTGTTTCAGAATACCAGAAGATGATGGAGTTTGTACTGGACAGCATTTATTTTGACTTTAATGCCTCTCCTCCTGGAATTGCGGCCCGCTTCCAATCACAGAACACGGGAGATACCCGGATAACTGGCTGGGAAGTTTCCCTGCTCGGACAAGGCAAACTGGGTCCCGGCACACTCTCCCTGCTCACAGGGTTTACCAGCACCAACCCGCAGTATAAGGACTTTAGCGATTCGCTCGTAACCTTTGTTTACAAGGCTTCAGATTCAACCAATGTGCTAAAATATCGTTTTAAGAACACTTTTAAGTTCGACGCTGAATACAACCTTGACCGGCTTTCAGTAGGCGCTTCGGTACAATACAACAGTCACATGCAATCTATTGACGCAGTCTTCGAATATGGATTACCTGGAGTGCATGAATTCCGGCTTGCCCATAATAATGGATATACATTGGTAGACCTCCGTGCCTCGTACAAACTGACGAAAGCCCTAAAGATCAGCGCCTTGTGCGGGAATCTGCTCAACGAAGAATACACCGTCCGACCGGCACTCTTGGAAGGGCCAAGGAATTATACGCTGCGATTAGATTGGAAGATATAAATATTGTTAGATGGGTTTGCCGGGGAG
>JANMME010000514.1:0-3841 GCA_031373015.1 Saprospiraceae bacterium | reverse complement strand
TCAAGGTTGTGACAGGAACGCGCAAAGCCGTGTTTTTGACGATGATTACTACTTATGGGCTTTCCAGAACGGAACATGAAGGAGGATTGGTGCAGAACGACCTGACGATGGACGCGCTGTTTGAATGACCGGAAAAGACAGGACTCTGAGCTGTGCCTGACAGAAGGGGCAGGGGCGGCGGATACTGACCCGCCACCCCTGCCCTTCAAGCCTCCTCCGGTGCCTGCAGACGAAGGGACGCAACACCCCGCGCCCTGCTCGAGTACGCCTGCACCAGCCCTGGCTCCTAAGCCCCAGACCCGTTTATCCGCCACAGCCACACCCCAGCAGCTGCAGCTGCGACCGGCCACGAAAACCATCCACCACTTTTTCGACCATATCTCCCGGCTTTATGAGCAAGGTGCGGAAGTGGACCGCATCGGGAAATATATCGCGCTCTGGCACAGATGGGTACAAGCGGGGGTGATGGTGAAGGCTAGCACCAGCGAAGGCGTTTCTACTAGAGAACTTACTCTGCTGTGTGCTTGGTGACAACACCATAGCCGTCAGGCTAAGCCTTAAATTGAATGATTTTGCTAGACATTGAGCTCCGTCGTTGTTGTTGGCGAGGACGCCAACAACGGAGCGAAATGCCGCATCGCGGCGAAATGTCTGTAGAAGACGAGGCAATAATTGGTAAACGAGGTGACACCTCCTCCTGCGGCTGAAAATTTGCTAATTTTGCAGCACTTATGGCAAAAAGGTTCAACATCACAGGCACTTGTGTTCCAGACAGGCATTTCATGGCCGACACTAGCGCCAAAGTCCGGCAGACGCTCGCATTAGTGGAGGACAACCAGTATTTCGTCATCAACCGCCCGCGACAATATGGTAAGACGACGATGTTGCTGCTTTTATTAAATGCTTTAAATAAGTCCGGTGAATACCTGTCGTTCAGTATTAGTTTTGAAGGAGTGGGAGATGTGGTTTTTGAAAATGAAGCAACTTTTTCAAAAATGTTTTTGGGGCTGCTTGCCCGGGATGCTGCCCATTCCGAACGGTCTGTTGCCGACTGGTTGAATGAGGCGAAGGATACGACTGAAAACTTAGATATGTTATCCGAGTTCATTACCAATCTGGCGATACTTGTCTCCAAAAAGATGGTATTATTGATTGACGAGGTGGATAAAAGCAGCAACAATCAATTGTTCGTGAGCTTTTTAGGGATGTTGCGCAATAAATACTTAAATGCACAACAAAATCGCGACCACACTTTCCATTCCGTCGTGCTTGCGGGCGTACACGACATCAAAACACTTAAACTAAAACTACGCCCCGAATCGGAGCAGAAATACAACTCCCCCTGGAACATCGCTGCTGATTTCAAGGTGGACATGAGCTTGTACCCCAATGAGATAAAACCCATGCTCAACGAATACGCCGCAGACAGGGGTGTACAAATGGACACGCAGGCAGTAGCCGAACGCCTGTTTTATTATAGCTCAGGCTATCCGTTTCTTGTCAGCAAACTGTGCAAGATGTTCGATGAGGAAATACTGCCCGAAAAAACCGAAAAGGAATGGACAACCGACGATTTGGACACTGCGGTAAGCCGTCTGGTCATGGAATCCAATGCGAACTTCGACAACCTGATAAAAAATTTAGAAAACGATCCTGACCTTTACCAACTTACTTACCGATTGGTCGTTCAAGCCGAACAACTGCCGTACAACATACATGACCCCGTGGTGAGCCTCGGTGTTTTGTATGGCATCTTTTCTAACGGTAGGGGCTTGAACATTCACAACCGTATCTATCGGGAGATCATCGCCAACTACATGGCCTCCAAAATCCTGACCAGCGGTGAACAGCCAAGCACGATTAACCAGTTCCCCGGCATTTATATTAAGACTGACAACAGCCTCGACGTAGAAAAACTACTCGCCCGTTTCCAGGCATTCAAGAAAGAGGAATACAGCAAACAAGACCGGGATTTTCTCGAACGCCAGGGACGCTTGCTTTTCCTTGCCTTTCTCAAGCCCATCCTCAACGGCCACGGCTACAGTTTCAAAGAGCCGCAAATCTCCGAAGAGCGCCGCCTCGATGTGGTCATCACTTTTTACCAGCGCCGTTATGTGGCCGAACTCAAAGTGTGGCGCGGCGAAGCAGCCCACCAGCGCGGCCTTGCCCAACTGGCAGGCTACCTCGACGGGCTCGGTCTGCGCGAAGGTTTCCTTGTCATTTTCGATCACAGCACCGTCAAATCCTGGCGACAGGAGCGAATAGAAGTGGAAGGGAAAAGCGTGTTCGCGGTGTGGGTGTGAACGGGATTCAAGCAGCCGTTTTCATTGGATACGGATATCGCCCCGCCTGACGATCCCTCCGTCCATCAACAACGTTCCGCCCTGTTCTACGGTAATGGCGCCATCTGGAGGCATTAAAATCTCCCCGGCAATGGTCAGGGTGGCTCCTGCCTTGACGATGACATTGGCGTATAGCCGTCTGTTTTCCGTCCAAGTCTCGTCGCCCGTAATGACCCAATCCGCGCTTGGGCTGCCATATTTGACGTCTGCATTTACAAATTGCCATAAAGAGGGGTAAAGCCCAAATGATTGGTGGATTTTGGCAATTTCGGTAGTGGTCATATAGTCTCGCACACCTCCAAATCTGGTGCGCATTAAGGCGTGGGTTTGAGTATCGGAAGTATGGCTCAATCCCATCAGATGCCCCAGTTCGTGGGCAATGCTTTTGCCAACCTCATATTCCATGGTCCAATCTGGTTCGTGGAGCACATTGCGTTTCCACCACAGTTTTAGCCATACGTTGGCTATGTGGCAGCGCATGGAATGATATTGTCCATAAGGATACCTCTTGGCCCCTACTACAGGTATCTCGCTGGCAGCATGTTGTCTGAAGAAAACAAGGTGGTCATAGTCGGTCGTGGCTGCTGACACGACCATTTGCTCGTAAAGCTGCCCGTCCGTAGTGAAGTACAGGTTGATCGCTTTGGGCAAAGTATCGTTGTGATAAATCTCTTGGTCTAGTGAATCTAGATACCACCCGGACAAATATGGCACACCAGCAAAATTGGTGTCATTGCGATTGTTCCAGCCCCTTTCGTCTTTCCTAAAGATAATATTGGGCACGAACTCAATTTTTGCGCTAGACAAAAAAGGCAAGTTTTGGCCCGGGTAATATTCCTCATTCCGGTCCATCAGGTTTGAAAAAACTTGATTGGTCACGTTCATCATGCTTTGAAGGAAAATGCGGTCGGCAGCGTTGTCTTGAAAATTCCCGGAGCCGTCTTTTCGCTGAAGGATAACCAGATTAACATTGACTTTCAGCGGGGTGTAGCTTGGGTCTGGCAGGTATGGGGTACGCTGCGCAAAAAGGAATCCAGGAACAAGAATGACAAACATCCATGCAATCGAAGACACTGGTTTGCAAAACCTCAATTTTTTCATGTTTTTTTCACGACCTATTGTATTGTTTCGCGGGGCCGTAAGACCCTCGCGAGGCGCCTTGCAAACCCAGAATTGCTGAATTCTGCACAATAATCGCCCCACTATAACGAACATTTCACAGGAGGTCACGCTGCGGGTGAATGCTTTAACGCAGCACCACGCGATCATTGAAGCGGCTTTGGGAAATGGATTTATTCTCTGAACCGTCCCTCATAAAATTCCACCACCCGCTCATCCGTGATCACATCCTGCGGGCGGATACGGTGGCGCAGCACCACGCCCTCCAAAGTGCGGCAGCGGCTCAGCGCGACGTATAATTGGCCGTGTTCAAAAGCGCCCCCTCCAAGGTCAACCAACACCCGGTCGATGGTTTTTCCTTGACTTTTGTGGATGGTGAT
>JANMME010000511.1:0-2611 GCA_031373015.1 Saprospiraceae bacterium | reverse complement strand
CCTCGCGCGATAATCCGTTCGTTTTCAACAACAATAGTACATGCCCCCGCCCTATCAGCGGGTTCAAACACTTCGGCTTCGAGGCGAGGGTAATTGGCCCAGCCGGATACAATTTGCTTTTTCAAAACGGTCGGCATATTTCTCGCAAGAGGGTGGTGTCGGAGAGCCCAAAATAGATGGTTGGATATTGGGAGAAATGCAGCACAAAAGGCGCAATTTGGCTGTGATCAAACGGTACATCGGGTATTTCTTCAGGCAAATTGGTCATGTTCAAGCGGTAGATTTTCAGAATTAGTGGCTCGGCTTGATTGGTAAACCCGAGGCTAATTTGAGAATAGAAGGTCTTACTCGCATGACTCTCATCAAATAAATCTGAAAAAGGTAATTTTTTGAACTGGTCAATTTTCGCAAGCCAGTATTGAACACTGTCATTGGTGACGGTTCGAGAACGTATGGTGGATTCCCAATTTCCCGTTGAGTCGTTTTTTTGAAAAACAAGGCTGTCCAAATTTTGTCCAAAAATAGAAAACCCCCGCACCTCTGCAGTATTGAACCCAACAACAGCGGCATTCCGAAAATCCATCAGTGTTTTTGAAAAAACTGCCCGCAATTGGTTCTCTACCAAATAAATGCCTTCATGTCTTGGCAATCGGACAAATGTTGCGGGCTGACTGTTTTCGATGGTTTCCCAACCAATGCTCAGGCGTTCGGTGGGCGCGTGGGAATAATAAACCAAAATTTCGATGGCCTTGGCTTTTGAGAAACCCAGTGTGTCGGGAAATTCTGTTTTCGCAATGCGGATGGAGTATAGATCAGCGAGCGTAGCGAGCATCATTTGCGCCATGGCTGGCGGCACTTTCGTACTTCGATTCTGTTGTTCGGCTACCCAATTGGCATCGTTGCGCACCATGATTAGCCCGTGCTGCCCGGGCAAAGAAATTTCCAACCGCTGCACTTCAGCCGTATCAATCGGGAGGAGTTTGGCCCGAAAAAACGTGGCATCTCGCCAGGGCGCACGCCGCACCGCAAGCCCGACCAACAAAGTAAGCAAAAAGATAAGTACGAGGTGCTTGTTTTTCATACGCCTTAGAAACCGCAAACGAGTCGCCGAATTTCCTCAAACCAGGTGATGCCAAGTATCTGTTTCACTCGGTTGTAGTCCTTGCAAGCTTGCTCAATCTGTTTTTGATTCATCAGTGCAGTACCGCGATAATATAGCAGTTCGCAGTTGTCGGGTTGGATAGAGAGTGCTTCGTTCCACTTTTGGATGGCATCTTCGGTTTTTTCCTGCTCTAAAAGCGTCGCTCCTTCGTCGGCCAGGAGCATGGCGCGATCAAAATTGGCATTGGCAGTGGCGCATCTTCCAGCCTCAGATTTGAACACTACGCGCAACGGGAGCGTAGTAGCCACCAGCTTCCCCTGACTTTCAGCGGGAATCCACATTCCAGCGGACCGCCGAGCCAGGCGAAGTGCCTCGAACTGAAAATCCATGCCCAAGTTGTTGAAATCCAACTGATTTGTAACTTCCAAAGAACCATCGGTTTTAATGACAGTAGCCATTTCGATTACCCCAGTTTTGCAGCTGTCCTCCCAAACAGCCGGGTACTCAAGCCGATTGACGAGGTATTTCAGCAAAGAATCCAGCCCACCCTTGAAGTCTGCGGCTTTGTCTATTTCTGTATAGATCGTGTCGCCCTCCGCAGAAATGTAATAAGGCAATGCCTCCTGCAATCGAAATCGGATGGGCAAGGTCTGGCGCAAGCGTACGAGTTTGCCGGCTAAGGTGCCTGGTTGCCAGCGCAGCCCTGCTTCGTCGAGGGCATGCAGCACGCGCAGCGCTTCTGCGCCACAACCTCCCCCAATGTCCTTGAGGAGTTGAAGGTTGCTCATGCGGCCAGTCGTGGGTTCCACAATGCAGGAGACTACCACCGAGCCTTGCAGGTTTTTTGTGCGGGCTTCCTCAGGGTAACGGATATTGGCGGCAAGGATGCTGAACAACTGAGACTCGGCGCAGCGGCGGATACTATCCGCATTCGCATTCCAGCCTGGGTGGCGCTCGGGCATACAACTTTTCAACATTGGATACGGCATCGCATCGGCGACGTTGTAAATCGTGGTATCCGGGTTTGTTTGCGCTGTGAGAGAGAATGAGAAAACCGAGAGTAAGAATGTTAATGCAGTAGATTTCATGTCGAAAAATGATTCAGGGCGAAGGTATTGCAAAAGTTCGGCACGGTATTTTCCGTATTTATTTTACCACATAGTTCACATAGTTTCAATAATCACCAGACTATAAACGATGTGTTCTATGTGAACTATGTGGTAGAATGCAACAAAAAAGCCCTGCCGCGTTCGGCAAGGCTTTGCAAAAAATGGATTTTAAAATCCCATGAACAATTCTTCGGTTTTCGGAGCAAGCCTGTTAAGGCGGAGGCCAATAACCTCAACGGGGGTTCGATACGCGAACGGTTCCGTTTTTGATTTTGATTGTAACAGGTGTGCTCATATTACTGCAAGAAAATTGGTGACAAAAATTGAACGTGGACTTGGGTGCCAAACCCAATTGATTCAAAACTCCAAAGTCAAAAAGATATTCGATGGAATTCGCGCT
>JANMME010000469.1:0-2016 GCA_031373015.1 Saprospiraceae bacterium | reverse complement strand
AGGAAATGCGAGAAGATTTTGCCACTGAGCTCCGCGACTTGCTCCGAGCATACCAGTTGGAGACCAATATTTCGGTAATTGCCGAGTAGCTCAGAAACTTATAAAAAATGGCAGAACGGCTTCACGCTGTTCTGCCGTTTTTCATTTCTGGGCGGTACATTTGCGCCTCAACAAACAAAACTATGTTCGCTCCGCTCCGCGCCTTATTGTTCAAAAAAGCCCTTCGCAATTTGCTGGCTTCGCAAAAACGCAGCCGCCAGGTGCATACGCTTGACAGTGCCCGCACAGTGGGAGTCTTGTTCGACGCTACCTCCGAAACGGCGCGGCGCGAAAGCCTTGAATTCGTCCATTCTTTGGAAAAACAAGGGAAGAAAGTATCCGCACTGGGCTTTTTCAACGTGAAGCAAGCCCCTGAGAACCAACCTTTTGATTCGTTTTTTGCAAAAGAAACCTCGTGGCTCGGCCAACCAAAAAGCGAGAAAGCCAACGATTTTGTAAAACAAAAGTTTGACCTGCTGCTCACGCTGAACCCGGACGAGCTTCCTCCTTTGGAATGGCTCGCTGCTCAATCGCAAGCAGCCTTCAAGATCGGATTTGCTACGAGCCGCCCCAATGACTTTGACATTCAATTGGAAACTCCGGAAGGCAAGGGCATTCGTTATTTCACGGAACAACTTGCGCTTTATCTTGGGAAAATTGTCTTGAAATAATGTATCCCGGAACGCTGTTCCGGGGCAAAATCCTTCCCGGAACGGAGTTCCGGGATACAGAATATGAACTTACATCAAAAACTTCGTGGCACGGGCGTTGCGCTCGTCACGCCTTTCAAAAATGGCGCCATTGACTGGGAAGACCTCGAGCGCATTATCGAACACGTCATTGCCGGTGGCGTGGAGTTTCTCGTCAGTCTCGGCACCACAGGCGAATCCAGCACCACCACCGATGCCGAGCACCGCCAAATCCTCGATTTTTCAATCAAGGTCAACCGCGGGCGAGTGCCTTTTGTCGCCGGTGTTTTTGGCGGCAACAACACCACCGCGATGGTGGAAAAAATCAAAGGCTTCAACTTTGAGGGTATTGATGCCCTGCTTTCGAGCAACCCGGCCTACAACAAACCGGGCCAGGAAGGCATTTTCCAGCACTATATGGCGCTGGCCGAAGCATCGCCTTTGCCTATTATCATCTATAATGTGCCGAGCCGAACCTCCTCGAATATGACGGCAGAAACCACGCTCCGGCTTGCTCACGGTTCCGACAAGTTCATCGCCGTGAAAGAAGCCTCCGACGACATTTACCAGATCATGAAAATCCTGAAAGGGCGCCCCGACCATTTTCTGGTGCTGAGCGGCGACGATTTTATCACGCTGCCGCTCATTGCTGCTGGGGGAGACGGCGTGATATCGGTGATTGCCAATACATTGCCTCGGCCGTTCACCGACATGGTGCGGGCGGCTTTGCGACAAGATTTGCCCAGCGCACAAAAGTTGAATTTCAAACTGCTAGAACTCTATAAGATTCTTTTCGCTGAAGGAAACCCCGTCGGCGTAAAGGCGGCTATGGAACTGCAAGGGCTGTGCAGCCGTGAGGTGCGCCTGCCACTCGTAGCGATGACGGAGCAGGGTGTACACTCCATTATGGCGGAGTTGGAGAAGTTATAAGGATGATTATCAAGAAATTTTTAGACTTCGACTTCTTAAAGTGAACGGAAGCAATATCTTTGCACCCGCTTTACCCGCCGTAGCTTCAGCGAAGGTGGGTAAAGCGACTCACTGGCCACGTGGCGGAATTGGTAGACGCGCTACTTTGAGGGGGTAGTGTCCTTTCGGATGTGCTGGTTCGACTCCAGTCGTGGTCACAAAAGAGGCCTCCCGCGAGCGGGAGGCCTCTTTCAATATCCAATATCCAACAAGAAATTTCCAATGTCCAAGTAGGCCCTGCGTTTATCCACTCACATTGACCTCACGGCTTTGAATCACAACAAACCGCAAGCGCAACGCCAACTTGGACATTGGAAAT
>JANMME010000466.1:0-2627 GCA_031373015.1 Saprospiraceae bacterium | reverse complement strand
GTGCGCAAAATGACAGCGGCATGTTTGAGCTCAACTTTAAAGACGAGCGGTATTTGCCGTTTGAAGGCGCCGGGACGATTAGTAAATGGCGCCTGGAATTGCCTTCTTTCCGGCAGTTCGATTACGACACCATTTCCGACGTGGTCGTGCATGTACGCTACACGGCGGTGGAAGGCGGAGAGCGGTTGAAAAAAGCGGCTGGCGATACCGTCACAGAATTCATGAAAGCCAATGAGGATCTCGGGCAACAGGAAGGGCTTTTTTCCGTCATTGATCTGATACACGACCTGCCGAATGCGTGGCACAAAGCGATGCAAGTGAGTAACCTAGATAAGCAACGCACCCTTTCCATCGATGCGCTCCAGGATTTTTTGCCTTATTTTATCAAATTGGATAAAGACGGCAAGCCGCGGGATATCAGCAAGGTCAAGGTGACGGATGTGGTTTTGGTTATGCATTCCGACTTGCAGGCTTCTGATGTTTCCATCATGCAGGCAGATAATGAAATAGCGTTTTCAGGCGGCGTGACCATCGGTACTGCAAAAAGCTTTGTGGTTCGGGATGATATTAAAGTAGGTAACTGGCAGTTGGTGATCAAGAACATGGATAAGGCTATAGACAAGGCGTTGATGGTGGTGCGGTTTGTGTGCATGCCGTAGGCCACAAGACCCAGGCGCGGGTGGAATGTGGATGGTGAAACCCTCCATTTCTGTTGGGCGGGGTGTTTTTAGCACTTGCCCGGCAGGGGTGCGGATAGGTATGGTTTCTTGAGGGATTGGCACGCGGTGACAACACCGCGCACGGCGGAAGTTGTCAACCCATCGGCCAATGCAGTAAAATTGAATAAAGACAATTGTGATGATATTTTTGTCATGGTTAGCTATCAGGTAGTTCCAGTATGAAACATAACCGTATCTTTAGGAGCTCTTGATTAAATCATAAAATCAACATGACCTCCAAACAGTTCAGAGAAAAAATCCACTCCCATCTCCACAAAGCGGAAATAGAAGAAGCACTGAATCTTCTGATCTCCAGTCTTGACGGCAGCCGGCAACTCCGGGATCACGACAATGCTTTGATGCTAAAAGCAAAATGGGAGGGCATTAAACAGGAACAGTTGAGGGGCGTGATCTCCCGGCAAGAATACGAGTTGGCCATCAGTAAGGTGATTGCCGGCATACAAACCGTTACCAATGAAGTGGATAAGATTGGCGAAAAAAGTATAGATCAAAAAAATGCCTCCAGCAGGTCATTCAACAGAATATTTATTGCTGCAGGGATAGTATGTCTGATCGGTGTTGCCGGTTGGTACATGGTCAGTAATAACCCGACCAAACCTTCTGAGCCGACCAATTTGAATCTGCCAAACACCGAGCAGTCAAATGGAAACGACCCGAAAATGACGGGAGAAGGGGCTATTACAAAAGGCACCCCATCGACAGATAAAATTGCTCCAACTGATCCAAAACAAAAACCCACCATCACAGCTCCGGTAAATACCGGGGAAAAACCTGAATCCGACCTGCCTAAAGAAATAAAAACCTATTCCATAAACCTATTTCTGAATGACGGCGCCAAGCTAAAAATTGATGACAAGGCTATCACCGGTTCAGGAACGATGAAAGTGGATTTAACCTTGGGAGAACACAAGTTTGAAATTACCGAGGGCAACGAACGCTGTGTGCAGCGTCATGAGATTACAAAAACGACCAAAAGGCTAACGCTCACTTGCAATAACTAACTAAACGACACCATGAAAAAATTACTGTTTCTCGCCCTGTTGTTTGTCCTGTATCACGGCCATGCACAGATCCGCAGTGATATCTGCGACAAGATCATCATTGGTGATTTTAAATGCTCCACCTGTTCTTCACCATTATTGAGCGGGCTTCCCAAAAACGTGCGTAATGCGGTCGGGCAAGAACTCAAATACCCCTATTGTGAGGTATTAAACAGGGATCGGTTAGCCGATATTTTGAACAGAAAAGACAAAGAAAAATTGATAGCAGAATTAGCAGATCTGTCAACAGAAGAGAAGCAGACTTTAACATCAATTGTTAATGCAAAACGTGTGCTATTTGGTGAAATGGAGGTTCAGCCGGCAGACAATTCACTCCTTGTAACTTTAGTGATAAATAACTTAGAAACGGGTGTACAAGAGTCAACCACCATGTTTGAGATACCCAGCGGAGAATATGATACACATACAAAGAGAGCGCCTTATATTGCCAAAGGGATTGAAGAGGCACTGTTGGGAAAAAAAAGGGTAAGTGATCCCGCGACCGACGAAAAAGATGCCGCTGTACAGGAGCCGGCTCCCAAACCGATGCTGACCGAACAGGACGTGCTTGCGGCCAAAGGGGGAATTCTCGCCAAGCAGGATCCCTTGGCCCAAGAGCTCCGAAACCGGGAACCTGAGGGCCCCAGTCGCCGGGGATTCGATATCGGAATGGCTGCAGCGGAAGGACAAACTGCGCCGGGCCCTGGTAAAGACAAAATGTGTGCATCGCTGAAACCTGCTGAACAAATTGGATTTAAAACCGCTGTTTGGTTTTCTCTGGAACGGAATAGAAATTTTGAATTTGCGGCCGTCGGAGCGGCTATCGCAAAGGCAAATCCAGTCATAG
>JANMME010000450.1:0-5013 GCA_031373015.1 Saprospiraceae bacterium | reverse complement strand
GTTCATCTCCACGTGCGTAGAGAAAATTTTTTGGATTTCTTTCAAAAGTTAAAAGCCAGTTTATGAATCAGCATGGAGTCCGCGATAAGAATAACATTTGCAGAATATGGCTGGATGCGGCACTAATTCGATTGAACCGTAATCAAAAGAGCACTCTCAAAAACCGCTGCGGGTGAAATGACGGTCTCGTTCATGGGGATGTTGTCGCCGTATCGTTCTTTCATTTTCTTTTTCACGGCTTTGTCGCTCAAGTCAAAACTGCTCAGCTTTTGAAGTTTGCCAATTTCAATGCCGGTGGCACGCTGGTACACCTTCCAGATCAATTCAGAGCAATAGATTTTATCGTCGCTCCACTCAAAGGTCAGGTCATAATTTTTACCTTTGAATTGATCGCCTGCCGCTTTCATTTTTTGAAACGTTGCAGGGGTTAAAACCTCGTCTGCGTTTTTAAGTCGCTTGACCACATATTTTCCGCCTTGCCCACGCGCGATCCACTTGGCGAGCGGTGTGCGTTTAACGGGTTGGATCGCTTCAAAAACATACAGTTTGTGGCCTTCTTTGTAGATGATTCCGCAGTGGGAATATTTTGATTTGGTGGCCAATTGAATGGCTTTGCTTTGGGTGGAAAGGGAGGTTTGGAAAATCAGGTCGCCGTTTTTGAGTTCGACTTCGTCGGCAAGCAGGTTTGCCTTCGGTACGGTGCTTTCTGTTGATTCCTTTGGATTGAAGTTCTGAACATAGATTGATCCAGATTGGAACATAAACAATAGCGCAATGCCCAGCGATAAGTTTTTGCAATAATTTGCCATCTTGATGGTGGTTTTGTTTTTTGAACGATGAGTTCTACATCAAACTTCTGGCCATTTTCTGAAATAGAGACCTATAAGGTTTTTGGAAACCTTATAGGTCTTGTGGTAATAAAATGGCCTTTAGTATGGCGTTAAATAAGCCCCTGCTGATCCGAAGATCAACAAGGGCGTTGATTGCTATCAATGATTTTTTTGGGTGATCAATCCTTCAAGCATTTTTTCCTTCAATGGAGGATATCAAGGTGCTGCTTTCCTGGTCACTACAAAGGAACTTGGCACACTGGATCGTGTTTGCGCGTTTACGGGCGTACCATCGAGGTTATAATAGTTTGGCTCAATGATGAGGGATGAATACAGTACACCCTTAAAAGTGCCTTGCTCCATCACATGGTCGATCTCTGCCTGAGTAATCGGGTCGTACATGCTCACCCTGTAATACATGGGTACATCCACTTCTTTGGCATAGGAAAAGACATTGATCCGTACCTCCTGATTTGCGGGTATGGGGACATCTGTATTCCAGCCTTTCAGGTCAGTTTTAGTCGTTTGTTCGGTATTGGTGGTGGTGAACGAAGTTTCTATGGACCAGCTGATTTCGGAAGAGGCCACAAATTCAACGTTGAACCCAATCTTTTGGCCCAACGTAAATTTGGTACTGTTCTGAAATGACATAGTAGAAGAACTGGAAACAGATTTGTTCAACACGTAGGTCGTTTTGGTGGCCGAACCGGTTGGGTTCGTGTATTTATAACTGTCAATACTAACCGGTTTTGCTTTCGCGAGTTGTTCCGCCATCTTGGAATCGTCCACGGTAACGCCTCCAATCCGAATCGGGTAGCCGAACGTAAATTCCAGATAATCCACCAGTTGTCCCGATCTGCCAGACACCCAACGGAGGGGCTGATTTTTATCTCCGCCAAAATCAAAAGGATCGCCGCCGCCGCCGCCAAAAACTGGAGACTGCTGAAATTGTCCGGCGGCATTTCTGACGATAAATTGAAGGTTATCCAGCGTCCATCCGGCCCGGCCTTTGATCCGCACGATTTCATATCCGGCCGGTATTTCGTATGTTTTTTCTTCGCCGCCGCCGCCGCCATGCTGGTCGCCAGGGCTGTCGCCATAGTAAAACTGAATATTGTCAATAGCCTTACCACAACGCACCACTACTTTGGTGATCGGGCCGTTCATGGTGACAAATTTTGGGTCTTCCCAGGGTGAGCCGCCGCCCGAGCCACCGGCTTTGTATATGGTGGTGGCGTGTTTTTTAAACATGTCCTCTAATTGCGGGCTCAGTTGTCCGTGGACGAAGGTGCTTCCGCAAAGGGAAAACAGGATGGGTATGAGCGCGATCATCACCCTTCCCTTTTTGTTAAAATTGGATAGATTTTTCATTGTTAGCATTGTTTAAGTGTGTGAATGTTGTTGAATGTCGGAAAATGATTGAACTAATCCATTAGACGAGGCAAAGATGAGGTACTCATTGGTTTTTACTATTTTTTTAAAACCAGAGCAGTTTGCAAGCGAAGCCACTTTTCTGTTACCTTAAAGCCGTCGTAGTCGTTTTGGCGCTTTCGACCAAAACCCGCGATTCGCAGCCATTGCAGGTGCCATTGCAGACAAACTCATTGGCCACAATGCGCGCCGAGCGGAGCAGCGTCAGCGAGGCGCCCGCTCGAATTTCTAAGCTTTGCAGCTCGATCTCCCCTTCCTTGAAAATGGGATATTTGAGGGTACTGGTGGATACGTCCGGGATGATGACGCGGTCAAAAACATCCGGTGTTTTGCCGAGACTCCAGTTTCTATTGTGGTTCCAGTCCGTTTCGTGACCAGGGAAACCGCCTTTCCAGACGTTGGTGGTTTGGGCTTGAAGCGAAGAAAGGTTTGCGAGGAGCAAAAGGGCTGAGAAAAATGTGATATGTTTCATATTTAAACAGAGAAAAAGTGCTGTAAAAAGGTTGTTTTACTTGTTGATGGATTGAAAAGTTTGTTTCAATTTTCAGGTTAGACGAGGGTCTTGAACCAATCTCAACGGAGGCAGGAATTTTTTTACAAAAAAACCAGCGCTCTCCCGGGAATCAGGGAAAAGGCCGGCCTTCAATTCACCCGCTGAATACAGGGACAAAAAACGCCCTTGCCGATCCATAGACCGACAAGGGCGTAGGACATTATAGCCCGAAATCTCAATCCAATGGCTTCCCTTGTTCCAATTGCTCAATCATGCGTTTCAGGAAATCCTTGTTCTGGGCATCCGGGGCTTGCTCCAGCGCAAGTTTTGCGTATTTCAGGGCTGATTTTAAATCGCCCGTGGCGCTGAATCCCCGCATGAGGCCAGCATTGGTTGGCCAGGCGCCCTGGTGCTTTTGGTAGTTTTTTTGAAATACGGCCATGGCTTCCTTTGCTTTTTTCCTTCCGAGCAATTGCCTGCCATACGCGTGCAGTTCCATTACATTCCCGTTTTCGATGGCTTTATCCATGATGGAGGCCGCTTCTGCCGTTTTTCCCTGCAATTCGAGAATACCAGCTTTTATGGAAAGCGCCTTGAACGAAGCGGTTCCTACAAATTTGGGGTCCGTCGCGGTGTTGATCCATTGCATTGCTCCGTCCAGGTAAACATTTTGGGTCAGGCACCATTGCGCCGCTTGTTCCATGCTTGGAGCGTCAAAACCCAATGCGCCCGACATTTGGTTTTTGATATATTCAAGCGTGGTTGATTTGGTGTCTATACCTACGGTAAAAGGAATTTTCCAGCGCTCCCATTCCAGCGCAATTTCGATGGATTCGTCCGTTTGGTTGTAAAAATTGTAGGCGAGCCGTTCCTGCAAATTGGGCTGATTTTTTTGTTGAACCGTAGTGATGCGCAGAACATCCAGACCGTTCTGGTAAAAATAACTGCCCCATCCGTCCACATTTTTGTTGAAGATCAATACGCAGGAATCCGGGTACACAGCGATAAAGAAGCCATATTTCCCAGCCTGTAATTTTTTGCCGTTGACGGTCACGTCGGTGGAAAAGGAGATCACCGTACTTTCGTCGGCGCCTGCGCGCCAGGGAGATTCCACATCCGAGCCAAAGCCCAAAACCTGAGTCCCATAATACACTACATCGGTACCCCAAATTTTACCTTCCCGGCCTTTTACGCCCGGAGCGTTCCATTTGATCTGGATATCGGTGACGCCCACGCGTCTGCCGGCGTTGCAGGTGAAATTTTTGCCTTCGGGAATTCGGAGGGCTTGGGTATTGCCAGATTGCGGTAAAATGGCCAGGCAAACAAGGCTAATGGTCATTAGCCGAATGAAATAGATTGATTTTGTCATAATAGCTTAATTTGAATGAAAGGTTGTTTCTCGGGCTAAGGTGGGTGACCAAAAGTCTGTTTCACCAGATTTTGGATGAATCCCGGGCTTGTAACGGTCTAGGTCGCATTTGACCGCTTCAATGGCTATACAGAAGCATGCAGTGAAGTATTTTTGCTTTTTAATCAACGCCTCTCCAACTAAACGCCCATAAGACGTATGCGATATTTTTTATTTACAGTTTTGTTTTTTCATGGTTTGATTGCTAATGCACAACAAGCCGACTCCATTCCGTCAGCTGTGCAGCGAATTTTGGAAGCCTATCCTGATCAACTGAAAGGGTATGAGGGCAACTTCATCCTTTGGAAAGACGGGTCTAAAATGCACTACGACGACGGCCGGGTAAAGACCGAAGAGGAGGCATTTGATTCGACTGACTTAGAAGATCAAATGAACGCCCTGTGGCGGCCAATCCTGGGTACCCAACGGATGAGTCCGCATTCCTTCGGCATTGCCATAGACATCAACACTCCCCGCTCCGAATACTGGAAATGGGACCACCGCGACAACTGGCAACTGGATTCTGTGGAGATCAAGCTCCAATGGCACAATTCCATACCCCTGGAAATTGTCGAAATTTTCGAACGGCACGGCTTTATCTGGGGCGGCAAGTGGTTTCATTACGATACCATGCACTTCGAATACCGACCGGAGATGTTGCCGGCTACGAAACGCCGGGCTAAAAAAAACATCCCAGGTCTCAATCCTGCTCATCCTGTTAATTCTGTCAAAAAAATTTCCAAAAAGACCTAGTCCTACTGTATAAGCAGCTAAATCCATCCATGCAAAGGAGGTTCCGATGATAATTCTCGCTATTTTATTATCCTGAAGGCCAAGTATGCGTTGTTTTT
>JANMME010000363.1:0-4477 GCA_031373015.1 Saprospiraceae bacterium | reverse complement strand
GCTGGTGGTCGAGGTCGGTTACCACGGCAATACGCAGGGCTGCGTGGACATCAGTTCCTACAAATTTGAAGGACCGGGGGGCAAGGGCGCACCGCCATTTACCCACGTAACGCCCATACCCGACGCTTACCGGGGACTTTACCGGGGCAATACCCTCGAAACAGGTAAAAAATACGCCGCCCACATTGGCGAAGCTGCCCAAAAAATCAAGGAAGCCGGTCGCGGCCCGGCGGCTTTCATCTGCGAATCGGTGATCAGCTGCGGCGGACAAGTGACGCTGCCCCCGGGCTATCTGGCCGAGGCGGCACGGCAAGTACGGGCGGCCGGGGGACTATACATCGCCGACGAAGTGCAGACCGGTTGCGGACGGCATGGCCAGCATTTTTGGGCCTTCGAGGAGCACGGTGTGGTGCCCGACATTGTGACTGTGGGCAAACCGATTGGCAACGGTCATCCGCTGGGCGTGGTGGTGACCACCAAGGTCATTGCCGATGCTTTTGCCAACGGCATGGAGTATTTCAACACCTTTGGCGGAAACCCGGTGTCCTGCGCCATTGGCCTGGAGGTGCTGCGGGTAATAAAGGACGAAGGATTGCAGCAAAACGCCCTCGAAACGGGGGATTACCTGCGCCGTGGACTGGAGCAATTGGCCGCTCAATTTCCCATCATCGGCGACGTGCGGGGGCCGGGGCTGTTCCTCGGATTTGAGTTGGTGAAAGACCCTGCGTTGCTCACGCCAGCGGCTAACGAAGCCACGTATTTAGCCAACCGGATGCGGGAACTGGGCATATTAATGAGTACCGATGGGCCCTTTCACAATGTTCTAAAAATCAAACCGCCGATGGTGTTTGGTAAAAAGGATGCGGATTTTCTGTTGGGGATGCTGGAGAGAGTGCTCGGGGAGGATGTGATGAAAGATTAACTGAAAATTAAACACACATCCAAGATTTTACCAGCAGATAAGCGCTGAAAAAGAAGACTGCAGAGCTGCAACTAGACGGTTCAGGGTTGAAAAAGAAGATTGCAGGGCTGCAATTGGGCGGTTCAGGGCTGAAAAAGAAAACTGCAGGGCTGCAATTGGGCAGTTCAGGGCTGAAAAAGAAATTTGCAGGGCTGAAATTGGACGGTTCAGGGCTGAAAAAGAAGATTGCAGGGCTGCAATTGGGCGGTTCAGGGCTGAAAAAGAAATTTGCAGGGCTGCAATTGGACGGTTCAGGGCTGAAAAACTTCTGAACAGAGGTGCCAAACCTGTTTTTTTGTCAGGATGTACAAGATAAACAGGATGGCATCGGCTTCGCCGAGCCTCCCTTACGCATATCACGAAGCGTGTGTCATTCTGAGCGTAGCGAAGAACCCGAGGGCGAAGCCCGCAAAAAAGGGGAGTGTTGGGGGTGTTGGGGGTGTTCAGAAAAGTGTGGCACACCTCGACTACCACCTTGATTATCAATACTCAAATTTAGGTGTGCCACACTTTTCTGAACACTCCTCTCCATCCTGTTTATCCTGTACATCCTGTCAAAAAAACTGTTTGTGAACCAATCTTTCTCTAGGAATATTTTCCCTTACACAGTTTTCTGAACACTCTCACTCCCTTAATCCGTATTCCCCGCCGCCAAATTCGCGATCCTTTCCAACCTGAACTTTTCAAGTTTGTCCCTCAATTCAATCACATTGGGCACCATTTCAAAGGACGGATAATCCCTCCTTCTTCCCGTAAGGAAATCATACGTATAAAAATCAAACGCTTTATTGGACATAAAGTGAATGGTCCCGCTTTTATCCTCATATTCCTGATAGCTGATCTTTCCTATGTCGGCTAAGTCAATATAGTGGACACTTTCCTTTCCCCACCACCATAATTTAAAGAAAAGCCTATTTTTAGTAAAGGCGTAGCGGGTATTTTTCCTACGGATGTTTTTTACAATATCCGGAAAAATGATGATGCCTGTTCCAACAACAATGCTCAGGGCAACCCCAACCCAACTCCCTTTATTATAAAAAACAAATCCAGCTACGGCTATCCCCCCTAACAGGAATCCAATTAAACCGGATGGCCCGGCCATCACATCAAAATAGCCACCAGATTCCAATAAAGCAATCGAGAATTTGTACATAGGCTTACCCTCCCATTCAATCCCTTCCATTTGAAAGTGCTGTTCCTGGATGAGTTGGTTGAAGTCGCTATCTAAAATTTGATCGGGTTCCATGTTCTGACAAAGTTACTTGGATTACGGTACAATCTGCCCCACTTATCCCTTGAAAGTTTGGAACTTTGCCTCTCATCATCCTTGAAGATCTAATGGTTAGAACTCTAAGGGAGATCGGCTGTTTTACAATCCTAATCTCACCCATGCATTTCAGGTAATATGTTGACAGATCGTTTTGAACGCGTACACGATTACCTGCGGATATCCCTGACGGATACCTGCAACCTGCGCTGCGTGTATTGCATGCCGGAGGAGAAGATCAAATGCATGCCTCACAGCCAGCTGATGTCGGTGGAAGAGATTGACCAACTTGCCCGGATCTTTGTCAACAACGGGGTGCGCAAAATCCGGCTGACCGGAGGCGAGCCCCTGGCCCGGAAAGATGCCGGCGAGATCATTGAAAGGCTTTCTAAATATCCCGTCGAATTAACCCTTACCACCAACGGCGTTTTCGCAGATCAATACCTCGACCTGTTCCTTAAAGCGGGTATCAGATCGCTGAATGTTAGCCTGGACACCCTGAATCCCGCCTCTTTCTTCGCGCTTACCAAAAGGGATCTTTGGGACAAAACCTGGCGTAATATCATGCTCATGATGGAGGCAGGATTGCACGTAAAAACCAACACGGTGGTGATGAAAGGGGTGAACGACCATGAAATCGTTGACTTCGTGGCCTTGACGAAAGACCTGCCGATCCATGTCCGGTTTATCGAATTCATGCCGTTCCAGGGCAATCAATGGGAGCATGACAAGGTGTTCCCGGCGATGCAAATGCTTGAATTACTGGCGGATAGATTTACTTTCGTAAAACTACTCGACGCCAAACACGATACCGCCAAAAAATTCAAAGTGCTGAATTACGAAGGCACTTTTGCCATCATCAGTACCATGAGTCAGCATTTCTGCGCGGGTTGCAACCGGATGCGCTTGACCGCCGATGGAAAAATGAAAAACTGCCTGTTTTCTCAATCCGAAGTGGATCTGTTGGGGGGATTGCGGAGCGGACAGGAAATAGAGCCTTTGATTCAATCCTGTCTTGATACAAAGGAGAAAGCGCTGGGCGGGCAACTGTTGCCGGATTATGAAAAGATTGATGCGGGGGCGCTTAAGAATCGGAGTATGATTGCTATTGGGGGATAAGAGGGGATGGAACACGGATGACACGGATTAGACACGGATTATTCATGTTTTCTAAAAAGTATGTTTGCGAAGCAAACAAAAAATCCGTGTCTAATCCGCGTCATCCGTGTTCCATCCTAAGCGTGTTCCATCAAAATCACATCAAATATGACCACAGTCACCGACGCAAAAAAACTGATCCACGAATGCACCAGGGCTTTACCCGCCGGGACCATCCCACTGTTGGAATCTTTGGGCATGACCTTGGCAGAGCCCGTCGTTTCTCCTGTAGATATGCCGCCTTTCGACCAGTCGGCGATGGATGGATATGCGTTTCATTTTGAAGGGTTTGTCCCTGAAAAACCCTTTCGAGTGATCGGCGAAATCCCTGCTGGCGAACAAGCTGCTGTGAAACCCGCCGTGGGCGAAGCGATGCGGATATTTACAGGCGCCCCAGTCCCGGAAGGCACGGATACGGTGGTGATGCAGGAAAAAGTCAGAGTGACTGGGGATCAAATTTGGATAGAAGATTTCCTACCAAAAAAAGGCAGCAATGTGCGCCCGCGCGGCTCTCAAACCCAAAAAGGCGAAACGGCTTTAGACGCAGGAACCACCCTTACTCCTGCCGCCATCGGATTGCTGGCGGGCTTGGGGATTACCCATGTGAATATTTTTGCAAAACCCAAAATATGCCTGATTATCACGGGCTCAGAGCTGGCGGCACCGGGTACTGAACTTAAAGGCGGACAAGTGTATGAAAGCAATTCCTTCACGCTGACCGCCGCTTTGCAGGAGTTGGGCATTCAACCCACCCTGATTTTCCGAAGCGATGACGACGAAAACCAGATCACCTCCTATCTGGCCAGCGGAATGGAGCAATGTGATATAGTGATTGCTACCGGGGGAATTTCCGTCGGAGATTACGATCTGGTGAAAAAATCCATGGAGAATTGCCAGGTAGAAACGGTCTTTTACAAAGTGAAGCAGAAGCCCGGCAAGCCGCTCTTTTTTGGAAAGCGCGGTGAAAAGTTGCTGTTTGGTCTTCCAGGAAACCCCTCCGCGGTGCTCAGCTGTTTTTATGAATACATCGTGCCTGCCATCGAAAAAATGACGGGAAAGATTGGTCCTTCCGGGCGTGTGGTTAAAAAAAC
>JANMME010000361.1:0-1744 GCA_031373015.1 Saprospiraceae bacterium | reverse complement strand
AAGGGTGGGATGGGGTTTGGCTGGGAACACCACGCGCGGCTGAAAACAATTGAACTCATCTTTCCAAATTGGACACTGCATACAACGGCATAACCTTTACACCTTCATATTCTGAAAAGTTTTCGAGCGAAAACCGGTAGCCAAAGGGCTTGTTTTTCTCCCTCAAGAATTGCCGCAGGCTTTGCATGCTGCCCTGACCGGACGCTTTTACTTCGACCGGGAACAAGTCAGCGCCTTGCTGGATGATGTAATCTACTTCGGCATTCGCATTGGAGGATTCCCGATGCCAGTAGAACAACGCAGGAGGGGCATAAGGCGAACCGTATTTCAAGTATTCCAGCCCCCAAAACTGCTCGGCGATTGCGCCTTTATTGATGAAAGTAGCCGCTGGGTCAAACAAAATTTCAGCAAGGTTAAGCCCCAGAATCCGTTGGAACATACCAGTATCAAGCAGCAGCATTTTTCTTTTTTTAGAGTCAATTTCGGCCCCAGGCGGTATGCCGTTCGCGGCCGTGTGGGTTACGGGCAACACCCATCCGGCCATGATGAGCAGGTCGAGCGCTTCTTTGATCTGTCCGTGGTTGGCGGATGCCGACGCTTTGCTGAATTTAAATTTTCCACCGGCCTGTTGTACGACCGACTCAAAAACCTCGACTAAGCGGGAGGGCGGGACGGTATTTTTGTATTTGGTGAAATCAGCCCTCAAAGCGATGAAAAGGTCGTCTTGAATACGCTGGCTTTCCATCAACTGAGCGTTTTTTACAAAAGCCGCCACGACTTCAGGCATGCCTCCGGTGACCAAAAATTTCTTTAATAAATCCAGCAGTTTTTGGTGCAGCAAGTCAGGCAATGGATGATCGAAGTGAGCCTTCTGCTTTGCTTCCAAAAGTCGTTCTTCGCCTATGGCGGATAAAAATTCATCAAAAGAAAAGGGGTATAAAAATAGTGAGCGAACCCTGCCCACTCCATAAGACGGCAACGATTGAAGTGCAAACTCCAGTAACGATCCGGCGGCCACAACATGCAATTCAGGCATTTTTTCATAAAAAAAACGCAAAGAGGAGATGGCTTGCGGGCAAGTCTGTATTTCGTCAAAAAAAAGTAGCGTATTGCCAGGCACAATGGGCACGCCAAAAAAGATGGAAAGGTTTTCGACAATACGGTGGGGGTTGAGATCGGCGCTGAATAGAGATTTGAGCTCGGGGCTTTCTTCAAAGTTAATTTCAATGAATTGAGCGAACTGCGATGCCAGTTGCCGCACAGCCGAAGATTTGCCAACCTGCCTTGCGCCACGGAGGATCAAGGGTTTGTGGTCAGGGGCGGCCTTCCATTCATTTAAATGCCTGTCAATAAGTCTCTTATGATACATTCTTGAAAAATATGTAGGCAAAAATAAAAAATATTTTATATTTAGTACCCAAAAATGTAACAATTTTTGAAATTTTAGTACCCAAAACCCTTCCTGCATTTTGTTCGTAACTTTGCAGCCACTACACTTTTCAATTCAGCATGTCAAAAAGGTTCAACATTACCGGCAGCTTCCGCCCCGCGTAGTGTTCAACCCAATCGCCATTCGCCAATAACTAATGCCCCCGCCGCGCTTGGGTCTTTCCGCCCCGCGTGGTGTTCAACTCCATCGCCATTAGCCAATAACTGAGGCCCCCGCTGCGCCTGGGTCTTTTGACCCAGCGCCACTTTGGTGGACACTCAAGCCCAGCAGCGGTCAATGTTTTTTAGATCAAAG
>JANMME010000357.1:0-8120 GCA_031373015.1 Saprospiraceae bacterium | reverse complement strand
CCATGAGCACACCGCACCTTGACTCCGCACCAGGCGGCATCTCGCAGGTGCGCGAGTGCACGGGAGAATTCCTCCGTTTTGCCAAAGAGACCAACGTGCCCATTTTCCTCGTCGGCCACATCAACAAGGAAGGTGATATCGCCGGGCCTAAATTGTTGGAGCATATCGTAGACTGCGTGTTGCAATTCGAGGGCGACAGACACAATACCTACCGCATCCTCCGCACGCTCAAAAATCGTTTCGGGAGTACCGACGAAATGGGCATTTACGAGATGCAGGCCGCAGGATTGCGCGAGGTGACCAACCCATCCGAACTGCTTTTGAGTCAAAAAGACGATGAACTGTCCGGCTGCTCCGTGGCTGCCACCATGGAAGGCATGCGCCCGATGTTGATTGAAACCCAGGCACTGGTGTCAAAAGCTGTGTTCGGAACACCCCAGCGCTCGGCTACTGGTTTTGATATGCGTCGACTTTCGATGCTGTTAGCTGTCTTGGAAAAACGCTGCGGCTATTTTTTCAGCATGAACGACGTATTCCTCAATCTGGCGGGTGGTATTCGGGTGGAGGATCCCGCTATAGACCTATCCATCGTGGTCTCCCTAATTTCGAGTTTGATGGATGTGAGCATTCCCTCCAATGTATGTTTCGCAGGCGAGGTAGGGCTTTCCGGAGAAATCCGGGCCGTCCAGCGCGTGGAGCAGCGCATCGCTGAAGCCGACCGATTGGGCTTCAAGGAAATCTACGTTTCTAAATATGGGATGAAAGGCATTGACCAGAAGCGATTTGGGATTCGGATCCAGACTTTGGGGAAAGTGGAGGAATTGAAGCGGGCGTTGTTTGTGTGAGCAAGAAAAGGGCCTTGTCTGTGTTGGCAAGGCCCCTTTCTCAAAGCACTACCTGAAATATATGTCGTCGAGGTAAAAAACAATGGTGTCTTTGGGCATTGGAGCAGACCATACAAAGCCGTGAAGAACGCTTTTGAGGCTGTACCCTTCCAAGTCAATAGTATACTTTTTCCATTCTTGTTCCAGAGTAACACTCAGAGGGAGGGTTTGAAATGAATTGAAATAAGTGCCTCCATTCTTGCATTTTTCTCCACCCGCAGAAAATCTTATCAACTCACCTCCAGCTTCGCCCCTTGCCCAAAAAGTGATTTGTGTAAAGCCTTTTGCAGAGTAGTCTCTTCCAGGGCTATAGCACCAATTGTCTGGCAGGTTTTGCCACGCTATGGCAGCAAATCCCCTCCCACCGCCGGGCCTATAAGTACATTTTACACAAGTGGATCCACTATGGGGCTTGGTCTTACTAGCTTCGTCAAAGTCAACCCACCTCCTTTCTGGATCTTCGCCGTCGCCCATCCAACCGGAAGGGATAAACCTTTCTAAAACAGACAGAGAATCTACCGCTAAAGCAAAGACTTCTTTGGGGGCAGGCTGAGTAATTTGGGTGCTGCCGCTGGATTCAATCTTCAATCTATTGTGCGTGAAAGCACTGTAGACTAAAAGCAGCCCGAAACAGCAACTGAAGTGAGTGAATTTTTGAGCATGATTTTTCATAGGAATGTTATTTTTGAAAGTGTGAAAAAAAACATTTTATGGCAGTCGAATTATCCTGAATCCAACATAGGATAGAACCGGGTCTTTCTTACAACGGCGGCTTGCACTGCGCAGTAGAATATAGGCATTGTCGTCCCAAGATCCGCCACGTATAACAAAACCATCTGTCCCTGTCGCACACGAAGAGGCACACCACTCTGCTACATTGCCCGTCATGTTTTTGACTCCAAAGAACGAGTTGTCCAATGGAAAATCTGTCCCATTACGCGGTCCTCCGTAACGTCCGTGAAAATTTACATGGTCTACTTTAGGAAAGGGTTCTCCACTAGGAAAAGTACTTTTTATTTTCCCAGAAGCTGCCATTTCCCATTCTTCTTCTGTAGGCAAGCGGTATTGTTTGCTTGTCTGTTGTCCTAACCATTCGCAATACCTATTGGCATCTTTCACTGAAACCATGGTCACGGGATAGTTTTTGTGTTTTTTTTGCACCTCCCAGTTTAAAGGAGCGGAGTAACCAGGGGAGGAGGATAAAAACTGTTCATACTCTCCGACCGTGGTCTCATATTCAGCGATTTCAAACCCTGATGTAGAAATCTCTCTTAAGCGCAGGTCATTTTCAAAATCTCCAGTACCAATAGAAAAACGCTCAGCAAGAGTTTGGTATTCCTCTTTTGAAGTGCCAATGGTGTATGTTCCAGCAGGAATTGGTTTCATAGATAGCCTCAAAGGGTTTGATGGAATAAAAGGGGGGCGTGTAGGAGGGGATATTGAAGGTTTTCGAGAGGACGTAACCGTATCTTGCAGACCTTGATCACGCACCTGATGAACAGTGTCTAAATATGGAATTGCCTCTCTTTTTATTTCACTCTCAGGTCTTCGGGACACGAAAAACCATGTAGCCAAAAAAGATGTTGCTAGTAGTGCGATGACACTGACCAACTTTAGATGTTTTTTGAAATTCTCATTTTTGATTTCAGGGCACTCGAAATCTTCAGTTAAACTGGTATTGTCGATTTCATTTCGGATAAGACCATTTAATCCATCAACAATATTAATTCGGGTAGTAGTCCACTCCTCTTTTTTGATTTTTCCAAGCTGATACTCCTCTTTAACAATGGAATAGCGCGCTGACTGTAATAGTATACCCTCCTTCAATTTTGTCGTGCCACACTTATCAGTATAATTTGAAAGGCACTTAAGAACAATTTCTAGATTGCCCTCACTTAAGCAGGTCAAAAGATAAGATTTAAGTTCTGCTCCGGTCATTGTTTAGATAGATTAGGGTGTAAAATATAAGGGCAAATATAACAACCGCATGAGAAAACCTTTCCATTTTCATTTCTTTGCCAAAAATAATTTTACAACTATGCATTCTTCCATTCTACTTACCTTAATGGCGATGACGGCCTGTTTTTGCGGCCTCAAGCCACCAACCTCGGCCACCAAGCCCTACTTGGTTTGGTCAGACGAATTCGAGTATTCTGGGCTGCCGGACTCAACAAAATGGAGCTACGATGTTGGCGGGCACGGCTGGGGCAACAAAGAACTTCAGACTTATACAGAAAAAAGACTTAAAAACGCCCGGGTAGAAAACGGGCTTCTCATCATCGAAACGCAAAAGGAGCCGTTCAATGGGATGGGATACACTTCCGCTCGATTGGTTTCGAGAGATAAAGGCGATTGGCTTTATGGCCGAATTGAAGTAAGGGCACGGCTTCCGAGAGGCACTGGTACTTGGCCAGCAATATGGATGCTTTCGACCGAGGACAAGTTTGGAGGCTGGCCCAAAAGTGGAGAAATTGACATCATGGAACAAGTTGGGTTCGACCCTGGTGTAGTTCATTGGTCAGTACATACCGACGCATACAACCACATGATTGGCACCCAAAAAACCAAGCATGCCCTATTCCCAGACGCTCAGGATAGTTTCCACGTTTACTCGATAGATTGGACAGAAGAAGAAATTTCGTTTTTTGTAGATTCAAAGACCTATTTTTCCTTTCGCAACGAACATAATGGTACAAGCACATGGCCTTTTGGGCAGCCTTTCTATCTCATCATGAATATTGCTGTCGGGGGGAACTGGGGCGGCCAGAAAGGAATAGACGATAGCATTTGGCCGCAAAAATTGGAGGTAGATTACGTCCGGGTTTTTAAAAAATTATAGTTTGTATCCAAACCCTGAGCAAAGTGGAGGAATTGAAGCGGGCGTTGTTTGTGTGATAAGGTGTTAAAAGTTATACAAAATTGATAGTCAACTTATATTTTTGCACAAAATTTAACACATGGTAGATCGTCAAATTGTTGAGCCGATTCGATCTTTAATGTCGAAATACCCGGTGATTTCCGTCATGGGCCCCCGTCAAAGTGGTAAAACCACGCTCTTGCGCGGAATGTTTCCCGAATACCGCTATGTTAATTTTGAGGACCCCGATACCCGGCTTTTTTTTGAACAGGATCCGCGTGGCTTTTTGCGCGAATATGATCGTCATGTGATTTTTGACGAAGCACAACGGGTGCCGACGCTTTTTTCCTACCTCCAAGTGAAGGTAGATGAGGACAAAATCATGGGACAGTTTGTGCTTTCTGGCTCCCAAAATTTTTTGTTGCTCGAAAAAATCACCCAAAGTCTAGCTGGCAGGGTTGCTATATTCAGGCTGTTACCATTTAGCCACGCCGAGTTGGAAGGGCATTCTCCATCGCTCAAACCAATAGAATTGGAATCTGCCATTTGGCGCGGTGGCTACCCGGTGTTGTACGACCGAGATGCTGAACCTGGTTCTTATTTCCAAAGTTATTTAGAAACATACGTTGAGCGCGACGTGCGCAATGTGCTGAACATCAAAGATTTGAATGCTTTTCAAACCTTTCTGCGCTTATGTGCAGGCCGTGTAGGGCAGCCCGTCAATTTTCAGTCTCTGGCGACAGAAGCGGGCATTTCTGCAGCCACCGTCAAAAATTGGGTATCCATTTTGGAAGCGAGCTATGTCGTTTTCCAATTGCCGCCGTTCTTTGAAAACTTCAATAAACGACTGATTAAATCACCTAAAATCTATTTTTATGACACCGGGCTGTTGTGCTTTTTACTTGGTATCACCAATCCCGCCCAGATAAGCCAACATTACAGCCGAGGAAGCCTTTTTGAGAACATGGTTATTGTGGAATTGATGAAAAACCGATTTAACCACAATCAGAGGCCCGATTTTTATTTCTGGAAAGACAGCAACCAAGTAGAGGTAGACTTGGTCTCGTTGGAAGGTTTGGACACCCAACTGT
The DNA here is from genome assembly GCA_031373015.1 of Saprospiraceae bacterium. Lineage (GTDB taxonomy): Bacteria > Bacteroidota > Bacteroidia > Chitinophagales > Saprospiraceae > M3007. The sequence continues at coordinate 3,288 of JANMME010000357.1, read as the reverse complement.
TTGAGATGAAATACAGTTTTACACCCAAAGCGGAGTTTTTCAAAGGCTTGCAATCCTTCCGAAACACTGCACCAGAACATCGCAAATCTGGGGAAAATATCGTGGTTTACGCAGGGGATGAAGGGCAAAAGCGAAGTGTGGCGACGATTGAGTCGTGGAGGAGCTTGGGGAGGTTGTGAGGCATGGAAGACCGCAGCATTGGCCAAAAATGAAACGCATCAAACATGAGTCATCCCGAATTTTGTAACAATATAAAATTGCACAATTAAAAACATCAAAAAAGTAGCACACTTTCCTATGTAGCATAATTTGAACCACAAAAGGCACAAAAGGACACAAAAGACCGTATCGGGCTACTTTTGTGCTCTTTTGTGCGTTTTGTGGTTCAAATTATGTAAAGTTTTGATGGTGCAGCGGAACGGATCATTAATGTTATAAAATTCGGGGCGACTCATGTATTAAGCTCAAAATTCGGATGACTCATGTTCCACCTTGAATGCCCTACGCCCTCGGCAACAACACAATCACCTTAGACTGCACCTTATCCCCCTGTTGAACGCTCAGCACATAATTCCCTGCTTTGTTGTTGGAAAGATTGACCAGTTCTTTGAACGAACCGTTGAACTGAGGAAGATCCTTACGGTACACTTCCCTGCCGGCAACATCTAAAATGCGTACGGTAGTTAGCACCGCTTCTGCCTCAAATTGAATGTTTAGCCCACCAAAGGTTGGATTTGGATAAGCCTCAAACACCACTAGATTCAAAGTATTGTCTAAATTTTTGGGGACTTCACGTTGCTCGGATGATTTGTCTTCCTGAATCACTTGCGCCGTTTCTTCCACAGGTGTTTTGCCTGGGGTATCACAAGATTTGAACTTAGCCTTGATTTCCATGGTGGCACCATTGCGCAAAACAGTCATGCGGAAGGCATCGCCGGGTTTGTTTTTATCGCGTTCGGTGGTCAGGGCCTGATGGCTGTTAACCGATATTCCATTGAATGCGAGGATGATATCGCCCGGTTGAACACTACTTGTTTTAGCCGGAGTGTCGTCAATCACGCCATCAACCCGGATACCACGCCCATCGGTTCCATTTACGCCGGTGTAAACGCCGATGAAAACTTTACAGGGATCGCGCTCCATTTTAAAGTTGAAGTAGCCACGATCTGCACTCAAAACCGTTTGGATTTCAATAGGATCCCCATTGCGATGATACACCACCGAAACACGATCCCCAGGTTTGTGGCTGGCCAGAACCTTGCCCAAAGTCCCCGAACCTGTGATCGGTTTTCCATCCACTTTGACCACGACATCTCCGGGCTGCAACCCTGCTGCTTCCGCGCCTTTCCCAGAAATGACCGTGCCGATGGCCAAGCCATCCACGTTGACATCAGTATTTTCAAACACGCCCAAAATCGGCCGCTCGCTCATTTCAAAGCCTTTTAACTTCTCCTGCATAAGGGTATGCATTTCCTCCATTCGAATTTCTTTTTCAGCCAAAGCACTTTCCATATCTTGTTTCGCAACCTCAAGTTCTTCCGCACTACATGCTTTGAAACGAGCATTAATGGTCTTTTCAAGGCCATTACGTAGAATAACCAACGTGAAGGCTTCGCCTTGCTGGTGTTTGTCGCGTTCGCGCATCAGTTCAGGTTGTGAATGGACGGGCACGCCATCCAAAGTAAGAATCACGTCGTCAGCCTGAATGCCATATTTAGTGGCCGGCGTGTTGTCCACGGTGTAATCCACTTTTAACCCTTCAATGACCGGGCTTGTACCCACGCCGATGAAAGGTTTGCAGGGGTTCATCTGCGAAAAATGCACAGGTGTAGAATGGATGGAATACTCCTGTGCTGTAAGTATGGTACTGAATACAAAAAGGAGTGCGGGCAAAAGCGCCCATTGCTTGAAGGAAAAACGATGCATAAGAAATAATTTTTGGTGAAGAACTGGGAACAAAGACCACGCACATCCAGAGGCGTTGCATGGGTTTTCAAATTCTTACTGTGCCACGATTGTACCGCTCCCCAGAATTATACCCTCAGAGGTTTTCAACACAAACTGATAGGCCCCATTCGGAAGATGATCTTGGGAAATTCGCAAATGTGTACCCGCAAATGTGTTTGAACGAACTTTTTTGCCCAAGGGATCAAACATTTCAAAAATGAAAGATTGCGAATCAGCTGCCTGATCGCTTATCGTGAGGAGTGTTGATCCATGAAAAGGGTTCGGCGAAAAACTCAATTTTGGCTGATGAACAGGCACGGGCTCGATCCCCGTTACCAAAGGTATGCCTACTGTGTGCAAGGTCTGGTTGGTAATCACCGGTGGATTGAAGTCAAAATAAATACCTGCGCGGTTTCGGATGGTTGAACCGAAAGCATTGCCACTTTTTTGACTGATGGTAAACTGCGCAAACCCATGGGAGGCAGGCTCATTGATGTTTGAATCAGGCAACAAAATGTGCTCAAATACCAGCATCAAAGTGCCCGAAGGAGTCATTCGCAATTCGCAGGGGTGACTTGTTGCGCCCAAACGAACAGAGGCGGGGTCTAACAAAGGCGATAAGGTGTCGCGAATCGTTACGTTAAAAGCCGTATCGGTGCCCGTATTTTGAAACCGGATGAGGTATTCCAGCGTTTGCTCGCGCTCAATGTACCCTTGCTCGGAAAGTCCTTCCGGGAATCCTTGTTTGTCGTTAGGGTCATAAGCCCCGATGTTTCGGACACAAAATTTGTCCACAAAAGGCCCTTCATCATCATCATTTAGGATGCTTAGCGGCGCTGCAGCTGTTCCGCAGCCTTGTATTTGTGTGTGCGACACTACATTATAGGGGTACTGCGCGGATTGATCAGCATAGAAATCTAATCTTTGAAAACCTGCGGCAATATTTTTTGTAAAATGTTCCCCTGCGGCCAACTGGTATTGACCAGTAGCAATAGCCCCAAATGGGAAGTTGAAATGGTCGAAATCAAAGGCGTACCAATCTAAGGGTTGCCCCATATCAGCATTCCCTGTATTGTCAATACGCAGTTGAACGGAATCTCCCAGACAAACGGCAGAAGTTACAAGATGTGCACCGCTGATTGGCGGGCAGTGTTCATCCGGGTAAATATGCGCTTCCAGGCAATGGATATAACCCATATCTGCATTGCAGGAAGGCGTGACTTTGAGGCTCAAATTGCCATGACCGCCTACGGGAAGATTGCCCAGTTGGAAAGTATAGGTTTGTCCATTTTGTGCTGATATCGGTAGGGAAGAACTGTTGAAATCAAGCAGGGAATCCAG
>JANMME010000326.1:0-4570 GCA_031373015.1 Saprospiraceae bacterium | reverse complement strand
CGTGTCTCATCCGTGTCATCCGTGTTCCACCTGCCTACCCGAACAATCTTTAACAAGCGCATCTTTCGCCCTGATTTGTAAATCTGCCGTACTTTTTCCGCTATGAAATACCTTTTTATACTTCCTATACTTTTCCTGCATTCCTGTGGGGAAAAAACGCCTGCTGGCACAGCCTTCAGCGAGGTGCCGCGCAGCCAGACGGGTATTGAATTTCGAAACCTGGTCATCGAAAAAGAAACGTTCAATATTTTCAAATACCAGTACTTCTACAATGGGGGCGGGACTGCCGTGGGCGATTTTAACAACGACGGGCTGCAAGACATCGTTTTTACGGGAAATATGGTTAAAAACCGCTTGTATCTGAACAAGGGCAATTTTGAATTTCAAGACATTACAAAGGAATCCGGCATTGCCGACCAAGAAGGCTGGTGTACCGGGGCAACGCCGGTTGACATCAATCAAGACGGCTGGCTCGACCTTTATATCTGCCGCGCTGGTTATCCCTTCGATCATTTGCGAACCAACCTGTTGTTTGTCAATAAAGGCGCCGACAAGGATGGAATCGTTCGATTTGAAGAAAAAGCCGCAGAATATGGATTGAACGATGCAGCGCACAGCACCCATGCTTCCTTTTTCGACTACGATAAAGATGGCGATCTGGACTTGTTTCTGCTCAATCATTCCACGGTCGAATACTCGCGTGGCTCGCTTGATATTTACCAGATCAGGAACAAAAAGACCCCGGCCTTCACCAATAAACTGTATCGGAACGACACCTCTTCAGGGGGCGGGTTCGTAAACGTCACGGAGCAGGCAGGAATTAGCTCCAATGTGCTCACTTTCAGCCTCGGGGTGAATACCTGCGATATCAATCAGGATGGCTGGCCTGATATTTTTGTGGCCAACGATTTCAACGAGTCAGACTACCTTTTTATCAACCAAAAAGACGGTACATTTAAGGAAGAATTGGCGCAAAGATTTGATCATACTTCGCTGTTTTCCATGGGTAGCGACGTGGCGGATTTTGATGGAGACGCGCTGCCCGATCTCGTCAGCCTCGATATGTTACCTGAAAGCAACCACCTCCAAAAAATGCACTCAGGGGTGGATAATTTCGAAAAAGTGTATCAAATGATGCGCAGCGGCTTCTACAAACAGTACAGCCGCAACATGCTCCAGCACAACAATGGCGACGGCAGCTTCTCGGAAATGGGCCAATTGGCCGGGGTGTCGAATACCGACTGGAGCTGGTCGCCGCTTTTTTTTGATTTTGACAATGATGGTCTCCGCGACTTGTTTATCAGCAACGGATACCCCCGCGACCACACCAACATGGATTTCCTGAAATTTACCGCCGATGAAGTGGTAAACATCCAAAAAGGAAAGGAAAGCGTTACTTTTCAGGAGTATTTGCAAAAAATGCCGCCCATTATCGAACCGAATTATTACTTCAAAAATGAAGGCGGGCTGAAATTTTCAAACCAAACCAGTGCCTGGGGCTTGTCAAAACCTGTAGTGACCCAAAGCGCCGCCTGGGCAGATCTGGACAATGACGGCGACCTGGATTTGGTGTTGAACAACACCAACGATTACGCCAGCATCCTTGAAAACCACGCGGACAAAAACCCTGAAAATCATTGGCTCAGGATCAAGTTGCAAGGTCAAAAAGCCAACCCCAATGGGATCGGAGCAAAAATTTGGGCATATACTGCCGGGCAGGTTTTCTACCTTGAACAAAATAATGTGCGCGGGTTTCAAGCTTCCGTAGACCCCGTGCTGTCTCTCGGTTTGGGTAAAAATACCCAGTTGGATTCCCTCGTTTTGGTGTGGCCCACCGACGAACGGCAGCTGCTCATAAATGTACCGGTCAATCAAACTTTGACGCTCAAAATCGAGGCGGCACAAGGAAAACACCACTATGTCACTGCTCATGCTGAAGCAGCCTATTTTAAGGAAATCCTGGGCGCAATCCCCTTTCAACACCATGAAAATGAGAACAACGACTTCAAAAAACAGAGCCTGCTCCCTTGGTTTTATTCGCGCCAGGGCCCGGCACTCGCCGTTGCAGATGTAAATGGCGACGGCTTGGAAGATGCCTATCTGGGTGGCGCAAAAGGGCAGGCGGGACAGATTTTCTTGCAGTCTGCTAAGGGTTTCGTCCTGTCCTCATTACCCGCTCTTGCAGCAGATGCGGGCAGCGAGGATTGTAACGCCACTTTTTTTGATGCCGACGGCGACGGCGACCAGGACCTGTATGTTTGCTCCGGTGGATATGAGTTTGAACCCAATGACCCTGCTTTACAGGACCGTCTCTACCTCAACAATGGCCGTGGCCAATTCTCAAAAGCAGTTCAAAACCTCCCGGATTTTCCACAACCCAGCACATGCGTGCAACCTGCCGACCTCGATGGCGACGGTGACCTGGATCTGTTTGTGGGAGGAGGCGTTTTTCCGGGGCGTTTTCCGGAAACCGCTGAAAGCCACTTGCTTCTGAACGATGGAAAGGGAAAGTTTTCGCTTGGAAAGAGCCTTCCAGCCGCCACCAGTGCCGTTTGGCTGGATTTGGATGGAAACAAATCTCCGGACCTGATTACTGTGGCGGAATGGTCGCCCATTCGTTTTTTTGAAAATCGGCAAGGAGCTTTCAGCGAACAGACAGGGCAACACCTTGACTTTAATTCCGAAGGCCTGTGGAACGTTCTCCATGCTGCTGACCTGGATGGCGATGGCGACCAAGACTTAGTGGTGGGCAATTTGGGGTTCAATTCCCAACTTCAGGCCTCTGATACCGAACCGCTTGAACTTTATTCCGCCGATTTTGATCAAAACGGAAGCATGGACCCATTGATGTTTTACTACGTGCAGGGCAAGTCTTATCCGCTTGTTTCAATGGAAGATTTGACCGGCCAATTGCCCTACCTGCGCAAAAAATTCAACTATTTCAAGGACTATGCGAATGCACAATTGGGTGATATACTTACGTCTGAGCAAATAAAAAAGGCCGCCCACAAACAAGTTAAAACCCTGGAAACCATTTGGTTGGAGAATGTAAAGGGGCAATTTAAAAAACACGCCTTGCCCATGGAAGCCCAATTTGCGCCTGTAGAAGCCATCGCTGTGATTGACGCAAACCAAGATGGCCACCTGGATATTGTATTGGCCGGAAACCGCACCCATAACCGGGTAAAACTCGGCAACTTCGGCGGCAACCACGGACAATTGTTTTTATCGGATGGGAAAGGATCTTATAATTTTACTCCGTATCTAAAATCAGGCCTTCAAGTGCGCGGAGATGTGCAGGCATTGACCAATATCAAGGTGGATGGGAAACAATTGCTTATGTTTGGGATTAACAATGGAATTGCTGGTCTTTGGGTTTTGGATTAACGATTATTGAAATCGTTACTTTGGCCCAGAATAGTAAATCGCAAATCCAAAATCGTAAATTGATGCACTTCCTCACCCGCCTCACCCAATGGGAATATCACCCCTGGTGGCTCGCCAACATCCCCGTCTATGGTTTTTGGCTGTGGTTTGCTGCGCGGTCCCGCCATTTGATCTTCTTTTCTAACGTCAACCCAGCCATTCCGCTCGGAGGCGCCATGGGCGAGTCCAAATGGGATATTTTGACATTATTGCCGCCGGAAATATTGCCCAAAATGATCCCGGTTGCGGCAGGGGAGGATTTTGAAAAAGTGATGGCTGCGCTCCAACAAGCGGAAATCCCCTTCCCGCTCATTGCCAAGCCTGATGTAGGCGAACGGGGTTTTTTAGTCAAAAAAGTAGAGAGCCCGGAAATTTTGCGCGAATACCTCTCGCGTTGGCCGGTGAAATTTATTCTGCAGGAATTCCTCTCGATGCCCATTGAGGCCTCGGTGTTGTTCCATGTTTTTCCGGGCGAAGGCGGCACTTTTGGTATCAGTTCTGTTTGCATCAAAGAGTTCTTGTCCGTGCAAGGAGACGGTCATTCCAACATACGTCAATTGATGGCACAAAATGCTCGTTCGGCTTTTCAGATCCCGCGTTTTGAGCGTGATTTCCCAGAGATTTTGGAGAAAATACCCAATGAAGGAGAAACCGTTTTGCTCGAACCCATCGGCAATCACTCGCGTGGCACCAAGTTTTTGAATGGAAATCCGCACATTACTTCCGAAATGCTGACGGCTTTTGAGCCGATTTGCCGGCAAATACCCGGTGTGCAATATGCCCGTTTCGATCTAAAATGCGAATCTGTGGAAGCGCTCCAACGCGGTGAGTTCAAAGTCATGGAACTCAATGGTATACTCGGCGAACCGGCCCATATCTACGACCCTTCGCACGGGATGTTTCGCGCTTATCGGGATCTGTGGTGGCATTGGAAGTTGCTTTTCCGGCTGCACCGGGCACAACAAAAAAGGGGGGTTCTGCCCACGCCGCCGGGGGAGGCATTGCGTTTTGCACGCGGGTATTTTCGGTATAAGAAGCAGTTGGTGTAGCGGCGGCGTTAGGCGCAGTTATTTTGGATTATAATAAGTCGGCTTAAGCCGCCGGTAAAGATGCTGCGGGGTAAGAGGCCGGGACAAAAAAATGG
>JANMME010000325.1:0-13121 GCA_031373015.1 Saprospiraceae bacterium | reverse complement strand
GCGAGCAGGTTTTCGATATTGTTGTATTCTTCGAGGAGTTTGCAAGCGGTTTTTTCGCCGATGCCGGGCAGACCGGGGATATTGTCCACCGCATCGCCCATGAGGCCAAGCATGTCTATGACCTGATCCACCCGCTTGATGCCCCAGCGTTCGCAGACTTCCTTGGGGCCCCAGATTTCGGCGGGCTCGCCGCCTTTGCTGGGCTTGTAGAGTTGGATATTATCGGACACCAATTGCCCAAAATCCTTGTCGGGCGTGACCATATAAGTGGTGTAGCCTACTTTCTCTGCTTGTTTTGCAAGCGTGCCGATCACGTCATCGGCCTCGTAGTTGGGTACGATGACTACGGGGATGTTCATGGCCCGCACGATCTTGTTTACCCAGGGCAGGGCGAAGGTGATGTCTTCGGGTTGGGCCTCTCGGTTGGCCTTATATGCCTCATATTTTTCGTTGCGAAAAGTGCCGCCCCGAGGGTCGAACACGACGGCGATGTGCGTGGGTTTTTCGTTCTGCATCAAATCCCACATGGTGCGCATGAAGCCCTGGACGGCGGAGACGTTCCAGCCTTTGGAGTTCATAAGCGGGCGGGCGATAAAGGCGAAATGGGCGCGGTAGATCAGCGCGTGGCCGTCGAGGAGGAAGAGTTTTTTTTCTGTCATGGCGTCATTTTTACCCGCCGCAACCTTGGCGGAGGAGGGGAGTCATTAAGGTCATTGCGTCATTATGACACATGGAAAACGCGCAGCAAGGTAGTGCGAAAAACTATTTTTTGTTTTAAAAAATCAGCCGCTTTTATGACTTGTGGTCATAAAAGCGGCTGAAAAAGCGCGCCATTAAATATTAAAAAGCGCGAGTCAAGTAAGGCGGTGACTTAGAGTCACCGCCTTACTACCACCCTTGCAAGCTTGCACTTTTAGGCGAAGCCCCGAATCATACCATTGGAAACGCTAAGGCTTATTTCAACCTTATCACAGGGTGCAGTTTGTACTCGCCATTGCCCTGAAGCTTTACCGATGCTTCAGCGTCGAAATCAAGCACAAAAGTGTTGATGTCAAGTCCCAAGTGCTTATCAATCTTCACTTTAAGTCCCGATTCCTGGGCGCTGGGCGTGGTGAGCGGATACAAGACGCTGTCCACCATAACGGAATTGTCAGGCCCTAAAATGAAGCGGACTTCCTTAAGGGTATCAGTAGGCACAGGCCCGACAGCAATAAGGGTGTCAATACCATTTTGAAAATCGAGCAGGTTGTAAATGCCTGCATTGGTTTGGAGCAAGATCCATTGGGCAGTGTCATTGGAGGTTTTGACCCTGATTTCACGGATGTCCACATTGACTTGCTGGTAATCGCCGGGGCCGTCGGTGAGGCGGATTTTGAGGGTGGTCTGGTCGGTGTCTTTTTTGCACGCGGCAATACCGAGGGTCAACGCAAAAGCTGCAAAGAGAAAACGGGTGAATGTCATGATTGAAAATTAAGTAATCGGTTAAAGAAAGAGCGTAAGGAACGCCTTTAGGGCCTGTCTATTACAGGTGAGTATGCAAATTGGGGGTTTCCCTGCGTTTTTAGACTGAATAGGGTAAGGGTTTCTACGCTATAATCCGATCCATCCTACGGCTCCAAGCCGTAGGATGGATCAGTCGCCATCTTGGCAAAATAATCCTGCAAAATCTTGTGCCGGAAACGCCAGATGGCCCCGCGCATGGTCAGATATCCGTGAATGGATTCAGGTATTTCAATCCCGGGATTTTTCGAAAACCCTCGTCGTTTCGAGAGATGAGCGTGAAGTCGTGGACGATTGCCGTGGCAGCAATGACGGCATCAGGAAGTTTTATTTTTTGGCTGCGCCTGATTTCGATTGTTTTGTCAACGACGGCATCGGTCAGCGGCAATACTTCGATGTCATGGATGAAATCAGTTACATTTTGCAATTGTTTAGGAGAGCCATCTCGCCATCCCATCAGCTCGATTTTGCTGATTATTGATATGACCCCTCCTTGCTCATCAAGGCGCTGCTCGATGAAATCAAGTGACTTTTCTGGCATGAGGTTATCAAGAAAGTAGATGACCGTGTTAGTGTCTAAAAGATAGGTCGTTCCCATTCTTCGCGCAATGCTTTAAGTTGAGCATCAACTTCTTCTATCGTCAATCCTGTTTTTAGAATTCCCCGATATTTTTTGAATTTCCCTTTTTTACTCGGCTGAGCAATACTGGTTGAAGAAGATTTCAACACGATGATTTCCACATCAGTGTTCTCAAAACCCTCCGGGAGTTGAACAACAACCTGTCCATTATGGACGACCGAGTGTGTGCGGTAGGCTTGCATAGTTTTTTATTTGACAACAAAAGTAAGGTTTTAGTACCAAACCCGCCCTACGGCTTGGAACCGTAGGTGGAGTTATCAGCCAGATTAGCAAAATAATCCTGCAAAATCTTGTGCCGGAAACGCCAGGTGGCGCCGCGCTGTTTCTTGCCCTTGAGGGTGCGGCGGTTGTCTTCGAAGATGTGCTGGTCGGTCATGCGGTCGAGGAAGCTGACGAGGCGAAGGGGGAGTTTTTTGAATTGCCCAAACGCTTCGGCGTACTGCTCGGCATCCACCGTTTCGGGGGCGGATTTTTTGTTCCAGTTCAGGAGGCGGGAAAGGAGCGAAGGTTGATTCGACATGGGAAAGGCTACAAATCTCGGCGATTGTCCAAGATTGCCAGAATGACAATCGTTTCATCTTCAATGCGATAATAAACGGAAACTTGAGGAACGACCACACAGCGACGTGCTTCAAAAAAGTGTTCTGTGGCCGGAAATGCTCGGGGATACTGCTCTATGACTTTCACCAATTTTCGTACCTTATCTAAAAAGCGATGTCGAGCCTTGGCCGACCATTCTGTTTCAAGATAGGCAAGGATTGCCCTTAATTGTGATTTGGCTTCGGCGGTATATATTGTTCTCATTTTGTTTCGGCTTCGAGCTCTGCCATGACTTCTTCAAACGGAAAAACTCGCCCATTTCGAGCATCGTCCATGCCGCGTTGGAGCGATTGTTTGTCGCGTTCGCTTAGATCGAGCCACCAGTCGTTGTCTGAAAAAAGCAGTGTTTCTAATTGCAGTATCAGAGCATCATTTTCTAGAGTGGTTATCTCTTCGATGAGATGAAGTTTGCGCTGCTCCATGCTCATTGGAGGAACTGAGGCACTTCCGACATTGACAGCAACTTGTTGCATAAGATGAGATTTTGTGCAAAGTTATGGTTTTGGGTTTTTAACGCGAAGTCCTTTTTTACCGCACCACCGTCACATCCCCCTTCAAAAACACCACCCGACCATCGAACAGCAGTACCTCAGCATACCAGGCAAACACACCCGGATTCATAGGCTCGCCCCGGAAAGTTCCATCCCAGCCCAGGGTCGGCTCATTGGGCAAAAAGTTGAAGCGCTCGAACAACTGCTCGCCCCAGCGATCAAAAACCCGCAACAAACGCACTTCCGGCACCCCGTCTCCCGCAAAAACGGTGAACCAACTGTTTGTCTCACTGCCTGGGAGGATGACGTTCGGCACGTAGATATGGTAATTGTACACCGAAACCCACAGACGGTCTTCTGCCACGCAGCCGTTTTGATCGGTAATCCGCACCACGAACTCGGTGTGTGTTTCCGGCCTCAATCGCTGCTGCAAGGACATGGGCGCATACATCAAGTTATCCGGCCCCCAATGAATGTCAATCAAATCCGCGCTATTGGGCATCGGCAGGGCGTTGAGTTGCACATATTGCCCCAAAAAGATAGCGGTGTCGCTGGCGGTCAGTTCAACGGATAGTTCCTCGGGTTCTGACAGCACCACCGAGCGCTCCCAGGCGCAACCAAAATCATCCCGGATGCGCAAGGTGTAAGAGCCCGGAGTCAGGCCCGAAAAGGTATGCTGCGTTGTAAACGGGTGGTTTCCAAGGGAATAATAGAACGGCGAGTTGCCGCCCGTCACGCTTTGAAGGTCAATCCTTCCATTGCCGTCGCCAAAACAACGGATGGAATCCACGGCAATGGCTGCCGCGATAGGTTCGTCCCAGTTTACCAAAATCGAATCCTGCGCCGCACAACCGTTTTCCAAATTCAAAACGGTGTGGATGTAAAGCCCGCCCTCAGAAATCGGCAGCAAAATGGACATCGTATCGAAAGACCCCGCGCCGTTTGGAAGCCCAATCCAGCGGTTCAAAAACCCACTGCCTTGCGAGGAGCCCGCAGCGTTCAACAGCGCCGTTGTTTCATCGCACAAAACATCCAACTTCGGCGGGCCCGCTTCGGCCACTGGAATCGCCACGTCTTCCAGCACCTGGAGCTGCGTCGCTGATTGGCAGCCAAAAGCATTGGTAACCGTCACCTGATAGGTGCCGGCTTTTTGCACCGACTGTGTTGCCTGATCGGGCAAGGTGCCATTCGGCGCAAGCCAGGTATAGTGGAGGTTGTTTTGATTGGCGGTAACACCCACAGTTACAATCGTTTGGGCGCATGTGAGGGTATCGGAATAGGTGCTCAGCGTGGGGATTTCACCGTATTTCGGGACTTGCACCGATAGTTGCGATGTACAAGCATTGGCATCGGTAAGGGTCAGCAGGTAATTCCCAGCGGGTAGACCAAGCAGGTTTGAGGCAGAAATACCGTTCGACCAAGCGTATTGGTACGGTTGAATGCCGCCTGAAGGGTTGATGGAAATAGTGCCGTCCGAGCTTTGACACGTATCTGCACCTACATTCGCCGCCAGGGCCAATTCCAAAGGTTGCGGCACATTAAATGGAGCGGTTAGCGTACACCCATTTTTATCGGTCAGTGTCAGCGCATAATTCCCCGCCATCAGGTTTGCAATATCTTCGGTGGTTTGATTTCCCGTCCATAGGAATTGATAGGGCGCAACACCGCCCAATGCCGAAAGATCAATCGCGCCATTGTTTCCTCCGAAACACTTGACGGGTGTTACCAGCGCATTTGAAAGCGCGAGGGCAGGAGGTTCTGTCACTTGATAATCAAAGGTTTGCGCGCAAAATCCATCTGCGTAGGTAAGCGTCAAAGTGTAATTGCCCGGTGAAAGATTGTTAATTGCAGCGGTGCTCGCATTGTTCGACCACACATATCCAAAGCCCGGCGAACCGCCCGTGACCCCCACCGAAATACTGCCATCGTTGCTGCCAAAACACGTTACATCGGAGATGTTGGGCTGGGCCATTGGGGTCATAAATTCCCCGACCTGAACGCTCTCGATCAGGGTGCAGCCATGCGCATCGCTGAGGGTAAGTTGGTAATTGCCTGCAGCTAAATTACCCACGTTCGCGGTAGCTTCGTTCGTTGACCAAAGCAAATTGTAGGGCGGCGTCCCTTGGCTCGCGCCTAAAAAACTGGCCGTGCCGTTTGCTTCGCCGGGGCAGGCAGCACCCGAAGCCAAACCGGTGCTTAGGAGGGCCGTCGGTTCGGTTACTTGGATGGAAATCGTCTGCGTACAAGCCGCTCCATCTGTGACGGTAGCGGCATACGTCCCGGCGCCCACATTGCTCAAAAGGGGACTGGTGCCGCCATTCGACCAAATAAATTGAAACGAGCCTGTGCCGCCACCCGGCAAAATCTGTATGCTGCCATCATTGCCGCCGGCACATTGAGGCGATTGGGTGGTGGCGCTCAGGGTAATGGCGGGTAAACCGCCGACTGTTTGGGCAAAAGTTTTGGAACAACCTTTCGCATCCGTGACGGTCACCTGATACGACCCTGCGCCTACGTCGCTCAGGTCCTGGGATGTGGCGTTGTTCGACCATAAAAATGACAAGGGCGGAACGCCGTTTTGTACCGTGAGGTCAACACCACCGCCCAAACCGCCATTGCAAACGGCGGGGTTCGACATGGCAGACAGCCCGATCGGCAAGGGCTCATTTATTTGAAAATCAAAGGTTTGACTGCAACTTCCATTCGCGTAAGTGAGGGTGAGGTCGTAATTTCCCGGCGGTAAACCTTGGATTTGATTTGCCGTGGAATTGTTGGTCCAGGTATATCCAAAACCTGGAGAACCGCTCAGCACATTCACCAAAATGCTCCCGTCGTTTGCCCCAAAACACGACAGATCCGCCTTGGTATTCGATATACTGGGGGCTACATATTCGGGCACTTGGATGTTGTCCACCAAGCTGCAAGCATTGGCATCGGTGATGGTGAGTTGATAGGTTCCTGTGGGCAAGCCGGTCAAATTTGCTGTGGTGACATTGTTAAACCAAACCAAGGTGTAGGGTGGTGTACCTTGTCCGCCGCCCAGAAAACTGGCTTCTCCCGTTGCAAGACCCGGACAACTTGGCACAGCGGAAAGCCCGTTTGAAATTAGTGGAGTGGGCTGTGCAAGCGAAATCTGAACCGTGTCGGCGCAATGGTCGGCGTCTGTAACGGTCACCGAATAATTGCCGGCAAGGGCATTGGGCAAGTTCGGCGTTTGGCTGCCGTCAGACCATAATATAGAATAGGGTGGGTTTCCAGTCAGGAAATTCACGTTGAGCGCCCCCGTTTGCCCAAAGCACAAAATCGGCGAAACAACCGAAGCAGAAACTTGAATATTCCCCCCAGCATCCAACCAGGTGGATTGGGTGGAGATGCAGCCTTTGGCGTTGGTCACGGTGACGGTGTACATCCCGTCGAATACGCTACTGATGCTCGGCGACAGTTCGCCAGACGACCAGGCAAAGCTGAGCGGCATGTACACGCTTTGACCCAAAGCGGTCACGTTGGCAGGTTTGCCGAAACAATCGCCATTGATCGTATCCAATTGAATAACAGGTTTGTCAAAAAGCGTTACCACCACCGAATCACGCAGTTTGTTAGCACAAAAATCCGTGGTCTCTATCCAAAAAACGCCCGCTTGCTGGGATTGAAAGGTATTGTCTGTACTTCCGTCTTGCCAGAGATAGGACGTAAAACCTGCTCCTGCGCTGAACAACACCGCAGTGTCCTGGCAGGCGCCGAGGTCGGGGCCGAGGTTGAAAGAAGCAGGGAGGTCTGGGAGCTTGTACTGAAAAATGTTGTTCAAAAAATTGCATTCCACTTGACTCGTTACAGGAAAATCAAGCGCCAATTGGAAGGGGCGCGGCTTGGAAGCATCGTCGTTCACCACACCGAAAAACGTCCCCACTACTTTCGGGATGGTAAAACTGAACGTCACGCAGGAGTCTTTCTTGACCGGGGCATTGGTCCATTGCACACTCCCGAGCAAAAGGGCGGTCGTGGTGGTCGGGTTGGATTTGTAAAAGGCAACCGGTGTTCCCGCTAAAAGTGTTTTATCCCCGGTATTGCAGATGCTCAACTGAACAGTGACGCTGTCGCCATGGCAGATAAACTGATCCAGCGTGGCCGCCGCATCCGGGAGCGGAATGAATGGCTCGAAGTCGTCGTTCAACAAAGGCCGCTGCGATAAATAGCGGTTAAAGGGACGTACCCCTGAGCCGGGAGCGGGCAATTCCAGGTGGTGCACTTGCTGCACAGCAGGAATCGTGAGGTTATCATTTACATTGACAATGAAGTAGTTGAATTGATTCCAGACGTTGCGACAGGGCACCCAGGGGCCTGCCGCCGATTCATACACCCGTAGCCGCCCCCTTGTCGAAAAGTTGTCGGCAATGATGCGGCCAGTCACTGTTATCTCAGTTTCTCCGTCATTGTCCACGTCTGCTACAACCGGATACTCGTCGGAAGTGCGCGAAAAACAGGGGGTTTTGAACCAGTTTCGTTGGGCGTCTACACCTGGTGGGAATGGAGACCCACCGCCATACAGAATCCTGAGATTGTCTTCATCCCGGTAAACGATTTCTGAAATGCCATCGCCGTTAAAATCGTACACGGTAGAGCCCGTCCAACCCGAAAAATCGGTCGTTGGCAGGTTCCACCAATAAGGATTTGCCGGGAAGGACTGTGCCGCATGCAAATTAAAACAAGTGAAATTAAAGGAGCTGCAAACCAATATTTCTGGAAAATCCACCACATATCCCAGTTTCGTATCATCGTAAACATTGGCGATACAGGCCAGGCTTCCGCTATTGACCGGGTTGGTTGGAAAAGGGAAAAACCGGATCAAGCCATTTTTATTCCATACGTACACCCCGTACTGGTTGTTCTGACGAAGGGAACTTACCACAATATCGAGCGTGCCATCCAGGTCCAAGTCAGCAACGGCTGTATAACCATCCCTATAAGTCCCTGTGGGAGGGCCAATCATGGTATTGAGATTGCGCTGCACCTTGATTTCATAACCGTCGCCATCTCCCAAATCAAGGTCAATGGAGTAAATCATTGGGCCGGCCACCAATTCCAATCCCCCGCAATCCGGGTCGCCATTGCAGTCAGCTGGGGTGAGTATATCTACGGCGGTTGGGTTGCAACTGCCTTCGATGTAGCCCCCGTATTGGGCACGGCCCTGATCAGCAGGCCCGTTGATGATCTTAGTCAGGGTTGGTGCAGCCGGATTGGAGAAATCGAACTTGTAGATATCACTTCCAGCATACACTTCCGGGGTGCCATCCCCATCAAAATCAGCCAGTAAAGGTCGCTGATCTGCAAAATCCAGCTGACCATTGGAGACCATCCAAAGGGTCATGGGAGCGCCCGGGGTTTCGGTATAATTGGTATAAACCCGAATGCGCCGGTCGGCACATGCAATAAGCAGTTCCGGAATGCCGTCGGCATTTATGTCGCCAATGGCTGGCCCTGGCGCGGGGTAAAAGTCAAAACTGCCCTGAACGGTCAGGATCAGCGGGTTATTCGCATTGGAGCCATCGCCTCTGTAAAATTGAATTTTGTCCCAGTTGCCAAAAGCCCCTTCAATCACAATGATTTCAGGCATACTGTCCACCTGTGGGTTCATGTTTGCCACCATAGGAGAGGCCACCGCCGAGGGGCCATCCTGGCTTGACATCCAGGCCAAGCGGGCTTTAAACTGCGTAGGCACGTTTATGAGGGAACAATCCTGAGCAATTGCTTGATTTTCAATCAACGCGAAGAGGGTGCAGTAAGAGAGGAGTAATTTTAGTGACATCTTCCATTGAAACATTAAACATGGGTCATCCCTAATTTTGACTTTAATACGTCCCAGAGGGACGGAATCTTGGTAGAAATGTTGTTTTCGATGAATATGCGTGCCGGAGGTACGCGCTCTAAAAACCCACGGATAGCGTACCTACGGCACGCCAACGCGCATTTCATCTGTTTTCTACCAAGATTCCGTCCCTCTGGGACGTATTAAGGTCAAAATTCGGATGATCCATAATTTGAGACAGAACGATTATGTTGCAAATGGGGGAACATGCTAGAAAAAATGTAGGCAATGTTTTGTAGGCAATGTTTTGATTGCTCAAAGTTAATGCGTGTTTGGCGTGAAAACCCCAATATTTTAAAGTCTGTGGGCTTACACTAAAAAACAGCGGTTGAAAGGCCCTTTTTTCACAAGAGAATCATGCCGTACATTCGCCCACGTAAAATCACGGCAGCACCATGTCAAAAAAGAAATTAGCCAAACCAGCTCCACAGCCCAGAAAACAATCCAACGTCCAACGTCAGGCATCCAAAGTCCAACGTCCAATGCGTCCAACGTCTAATGTCCCGGGCGCGCTTTGGGTCGGCTTAGCCGCAGCGGTGCTTGGCTTTTTGTTGTATGCCAACACCTTAGGTCACCAGTACACCCTCGACGATTTCTCCATCATCAAGTCGAACTGGATCACAAAAAGCGGTCTGAAAAACATTGACCTCATCTTTTCCAAAGAGTACCGTTTTGGTTCCTGGAACAGTGTGGGTTCGCTTTACCGGCCCATCCCGCTTTTGATGTTTGCCATCGAATGGCAACTCTCGCCAGACAACCCCATGCTTGGCCACGTACTCAATGCGCTTTTTTATGCGCTCACGGGCTGGGTGTTGTGGAACACTTGGCGGCGCATCTTGGTGGAATATCCGCCCGCTTTGGCAGCCATAGCCGTTCTGGTATTCATGGCGCACCCGGTACATACCGAGGTAGTGGCCAATATCAAGAGCCGGGATGAAATCCTGGCGTTGCTTTTTGGCACCCTTACGCTCCGTGCCATCTGGGCATACCTGGAAGAAGAAGACATTAAGTGGCTGCTTACTGCCGTGCTGTGCTATGCCATAGCGATGTTCTCCAAAGAAAGTTCTATTACGCTGATGGCCGTTTTCCCGCTGGCGATGTGGTATTTTTCCAGCACCCCATTTAGCAAGATCGCTAAAATATCGGGGGTTTTATTGATACCAGCCGTCATTTTTCTCCTGATTCGAAAGAGTATTTTAGATGCGCAACCCTATCAGGAATCCTATTCCATCCTCGACAATTTCATGGTGGAAACTAAAAACCAGGGGGAGCGCCTGGCTTCAGCGTTCATGATGTGTGGCCGGTATTTGTGGACGCTCATTTTCCCACATCCGCTGGTGTGCGACATGGGTTTCCCGCAAATGAAGGTGGTGAATTTTTCAGATTGGCGGGCTTTGGCGGGCTTTTTCTCATATACCGGCATGGGCATTTGGGCGGTGGTCAATATGAAGCGCAAACACATTCTCTCGTTCGCCATCTTGTTTTACCTCGCCACTTTTTCCGTTTTTAGCAACGTGTTGATGCAGATCGGTACGTCTTATGGCGAGCGTTTGCTCTATATTCCTTCGTTTGGTTTTGCCCTCGCATTGGGCTGGCTTTTTTGTAAAATATTCAAAATCAACGACCTCACAGAGGTCTGGAATCCTAACGGCAAAGGCACGGCCTTGTGGATGGCTGTGGGCATTTTGTTGGCGGCCTATTCGCTCAAAACGGTGTTCCGCAATGGCGCCTGGTACGACAGTGCTTCGCTTTACGCAGCGGATTTGCCCAATTCGCCCAACTGCGCCAAGCTCAATTACCACAACGCGCTCGAACAGGTGCGTCTCGGCATGGACGAAAAAGAGAGCGTGGTAAAAGACGTAGACCAGGTGCGGCGCGGCATCGAATGCTATGACAAGTGCATCCAGCTTTATCCAGAGTATCACGATGCTTATGGCAGCCGCGGCCTCGCTTATTTCCGTTTGGGCGAAGTGTTGAAAAACCCGGAAGAACAGCGCGCTGCCTGGGATAAAGCCTTGGAAGATTATCAAAAATCCCTCAAATACCGCTACAACAACTCAGAGGTGCTCTCCAACATGGGCAAAATTTACTTCACCCGCGGCCAGCCCGAAAAAGCCGAGGAGGTGTATAAAAAATCCGTCGAATTCGACCCGCGCTTTGTGGACGGACGGCGCAACCTCGGAGCGGTGCTTGCCATGCAAAAGAAGTTCCCGCAGGCCATCGAGCAGTGGAAAGAAGCCCTGAAATACGCCGACAACAAGCAATCAGGCATACTCTATTTCTACATCGGTTCGGCATACAAGGACATGGGACAGCCCGAAAAATCGGGTGAGTGGTTTGAGAAGGCGTATGCGGTGGAGCCGTCGCTGCGGAAATAAGATAAAACCGCAAAATGTAAAACCGGAGAACCGCAAAATATAAAATTAAGAGGGAAATGCTGCCGTTTCGACTTGAGCCTTTCGTATTTCCTTGGCTACATTCTGCAACGATCTAAATTTAAGCAGGAACGTACCCCTCTCAATTTTATATTTTGCGGTTCTCCGGTTTTACATTTTGCGGTTTTATTATATTTCACAACATCCGCAGCAGCCAGTCCTTTTCCGCCACCAACGCTGTGTTGGCAATCTCTTCGCGCAGCGCCGCACGAGCGGCTTTTTTGCCGGGAGACATTGCTTGCAGGCGCCGTACAAACCGGACAAAATTCTGGTAGGCTGTTCTTTGTTGATCCGACACTTGCCGCTTTCGGCGCAGATATGCCGCGAAGCTGGCCAACAGGCTTTCCAAAGCATTGATCTCGTTGGTTTCCCAGTACATTTTTGCCAGCATGGCCTTGGCGATCAGGTTGTGGAGCACCTCGTCGAAGTCCATTTCGAGCAGGAGAGGCATGGCTTGGGTGTAGTCACCTCGTTCGCAGTAGTAACGGGCTAGGTTGAAGGAAAAAGCCCCTTGTCGTTGAGCTTCGGGTAGTCTGTCTTTGAAATCCAGCAAGAATTGGTGGGCCCAGTCAAACTCGCGTAAGCGAAAAGCCGTAAGCGCGATATTGGTATAGGTAAAGCGAGAAATATGGCCATTTTCGATAAAAACACCCAATTCGAGCGCATTTTTGTACAAATCGAAGATTTCACGCAGGTAGTTTTCTTGTCTCAGATTGATCCGGTTGATGCAAAAATTAATCGCTATCAAATACACATCACGCAATTCAGGGAGGGTAAAGTTTACAGCCGCCAATTCCAGCCACTTTTTCAGGGCAAAAAAATGTGCGTCCTCACCGGGTTCGCTGAGTGCATGATAGCCATGAAAATAAACAGCCACGGCCGTATGCTCCAGCAGGGCAGGGCGTGTCTGAACATACGCCAACACTGCAGGTAGCAAGCCAAGGTCAAGTTCTGTATGCATCAAGCGCTTATGGCTATAAATGCCACAGGCATTCTTGAGTTTTTCAGCAATAAATGACACGTCGTGCCACTCGGAAAAAGGCTGCAACTCTTCGACCGTACTGCGCCCCCCGCTTTGCATGGAATGTTGATAGGTCTCGAAGGCAATCCGATAGCGAAACCGGTAATAATCAGCATCGCGGATCGGCTGTTGTTGGATCTGCTGTTCTAACTTTTCAAAGGTTTCGGAAAAATGGCGATCAAGTCCACGATGGCGGCAGGCCTGGAGCAGGTAGCGCTGGCGCTCAGGCTCGTCCCGCCACCATTCGTCCCAAGCGAGGTAATCTTCTGTGGCACGAAGAAGATAGTTGGCTGTATGGTATGTTTTTGCAGGGTCAAAAGGGGTTTCCGGGAATAATTTTTTGTGTAAAAATTCCGAGGAATACGGTTTCTCTGAATCGAGCGGTTTTTTCCTAAAAAACTCGAACAATCTAATCACCGCTGAATGCTGATTGTAGATAGGACTATTGACAAATTTTTGCAGCCAATGCCAGTCTTTTTTGGAAAGGGATGTGAGTATAGGTAGGAGTTTCATGCTTTTTCGATCCCGAGATTGACTTAATTTAGAACACGGATGACACGGATGAGACACG
>JANMME010000319.1:0-5165 GCA_031373015.1 Saprospiraceae bacterium | reverse complement strand
GGCCCTGACCTTCAGCTCTGGAGCACCCTCTTTTCTAATTTTCGTAATACTGGGCCAATAAAACCAGCCTATCCAGGCATGGCGGATCCCGGCACGACCAAAGGTTATGGGATGGAGGACAGGAACCATCCAGGCATTTGGCCGCAACAAGTCACTTTCGACGGGCTAAACAACGGCTTGTTTCTATTGCGTTCCTCTGCCGATATAAAAAACCTGTTTTTCAAAAACATACAGCCCGATGCCTCCGCACTCAGCCAAAGACATGGCTGGGCGGTTTACGGCTATGGCAGCGGGGTCGAAACACTGGAAGCTGACCAACAACTCCCAAACCCGGGAGCCCTCATAGAGTCGAGCGACAAAGGGGTATTCGCATTCAATATGAATGTGACCCTCAAAGGGAAAAAGATTGGGATAAGCGGCACTACCGGAGGGCTGGCGCCTGTGAACACTGCTGTCCAACTGATCAATTGCCGACAGAACAAAATTGTCATTGACAACTGCCCCATACGTGCCAGAGAGTACGGCATCCGCGCTTCCTCCTGTGTACCCTTATTAACAGGCAGTAAAATCAATAACAATAACATCAAGGTGGCGCACCCGACTAACAGCCAAGCAACCTTCGGTGGCATCTTACTCAACGAAAACATCAAAGTGACTGGGCAAAACATGGTAGGCTGGAAAGTGACGAACAATCCGATTGAACTCAACCGCGCCAATTGGGGAGTGCGATATTTGGGCAGCGACAAAGCAGAATTCAGAAGCAATACGGTGACTTGGGAGTCAAACCCTGGTTATGGCCTTTACACAGGCTTTGACTTTCTCAACACCTCCAAAATGGATGCCACTTGCAACATGGTAAAGAGCGATGCCAATGTAATCGGCAATTATGGCTACAAAATCAATAACGTTAGCCAAAGCAGTTACACTTGCAACGATGCGGGTGACGCAAATATTGGTTACGAATTTTCGACCATGTGCGATGGCACAGACTTCAAGGGCAACGATGTTTTTTCGATCATCAACGGGTTGTTTTTGAAAAAAGATGTTGCACTTGGTACACAAGGCCTAGATTACTTTGACAACAATAACAATTTGATACGAGTACAAGACCATGGTAACAAATGGGTCGGGGTAAGCGGGGCATTCCATGAAACGACTCTGGCTCCTGTTGTTCAATTGTCTCGATTTGGGGTTGACCCTGCAGAAAACCCACAATTTGAACCAAACAGTAATTGGGGATCTACTTGGTTCTGGAATGAGCCGACTCCAACCATCTCCTCTTTTTCCTGCGCTGGATTCACCTGTATCCCTCCAGGCATAAGCCCTGAACGGGATCGGTTCTTGGAGAAGTCCATTGCCGATGGCAGCATCCATACTTCTGGGCTGCCGGGGGTAATTCCGATAATGCTGGAAAACCACCTCTATGCACAGCTTCAGGAAGCGCCGGTCTGGGGAAACGAATACTTATATCAACAGTTCCTGCAAAGCAAGGTTGGTTCCAGCACTGCTTTGTTCTGGCAAATCAGGCAAAATACGGATGCCTTAAACGCCCGTATGGATCAAGAACAAACTGCCGTGGAAACAGAAGAAACCGAGATCAGATACTTGCGTTCAATGCTGTATCAGATGGACAGCATCCGCTCGGGTGCAGGAACGGTAAATCCCGTGTATTATCAGCAAACTTTAGCACAGTTGGCGGCCAAAACCGAAAACTTGCGTACCATATTGGCCAATATCCGCGTCTCGCGGCTGACCACGGCCAACCAGTTGCTGACCCAAAACGCTGCGGTGCCTGTTACCCAAAATTGGGAAAAAACTGAAAAAGCAGCAAACGAGCTCTACATCCGGCTCTTCTTACAAGATTCTCTCAACGCTGCACAGTTGGCAACAGCTGACAGCCTTGGCTCACTTTGTGTGCATACCCATGGCGAAGCAGTGCTGTGGGCACAAGTGTTGTACAACCTGTACGAACCCAAGGAGTATCTGAACGGTTGCCCTCAACAAAGAGGAGACAGGTCACAAGAAGTGCCACAGATCCTTGCTGCCTACCCTAACCCTAGTACGGGCTTGGTGAGCATTATTGGGGAAGGCGTTTCGGATTGTGCCGTCCATGTGTTTGACATGACAGGTCAGAAAATTGTGTCACTCGCATTGACAGGTAATAGTCTCGACCTCGGCCAACTTTCCTCAGGTGTTTATTTCTTGCGCTTAACAAACCCCAATGGCGGATTAGCGGGAAATGCAAAAATCATTATTTGCAAGTAATTTTTTTCACCAGTCAGAGGGCCAATAAGGTATCTGTTGGCCCTCTGATTTTGAATTTAACTATGTTTCCTAACAGGTTGCTTCTTTTCATTTTTGGATGTTTGCCTTTGATAAGTACTCCCTCTATTATTCTGGCTCAGAAATTTGACAACGTGTGGGTAATGGGATACAATTGGGACAATGACGCAGAGGCCGAATCCTATTGGCTGATATTTGACACATTCCCTCCCCGCCAAGAAAACCACCCCGGTTACCCGCATATCGGAGATGCTTATGCAGGCATTTGCGACTCATCAGGAAACCTTCTACTTTACACCAACAACTGCTTTGTGGCAGATCATACCGGAGCTTTGATAACAGGAGGCGACTCCATGACGACCGGCTGGGAATTTGATTGGTGCAAGATGTATCGGTGGCATCCTTTCGATATTCAAAATATTTTTTTGCCGATGCCTGCGACCCAAGATCAGATAGCGTTATTTAGTATGGCATCGTACAAATCGGAAACAGGCCCATTGGTCGTTTACCAAGATAAGTTCAAGTATTCTGTCATTGACTTAAAAGCAGATAATGGCAAGCCCAAAGTCATAATGAAAAACAGAATAATCATCGAAGATCGCCTTGGCTATGCTCAAGTCACAGCTGTAAAACACGGCAATGGTCAAGACTGGTGGCTACCCATGCCCGTAGAAACGGGGAACAAAATCTACATGGTGCTTTTGTCAAAAGATACCGTGTACCTCCATCACGAACAGAGCATAGGCACTTCATGGGGAGACTCAGGCGGGTTTCAAGCATCTTTCTCGCCAGATGGCTCTGTGTACGCCAGGTACAACCGCTTTTATGGGCTTTACCTCTATGACTTCGACCGATGTGATGGCATCTTGAGCAATGTTCGCTATTTCCCATATACAACAACTACACAAGGGCTGCAGGGAGGGGTGGGGTTTTCGCCAGACAACAGGCTCCTCTATTTTGCTGATTATGATTCCTTGTATCAGGTCAATCTGAAAGTACCAGATATTGCTGCGTCCAAGCAATTGATAGCAGTATATGACAGCACTATTATTGTTTCGTGGACCAAGTTTTCATTCGTTGTTCCCGGGCCTGACGGCAGAGTTTATGTGATACCTCCCAGCACAAGTGCATCCATGCACGTCATTAATCGCCCCAACCTAAGAGGAGTTGGATGCGATGTTCAACAACATTTCATTGAATTCCCCAACCCTTATGGCAATCCACCCAACCACCCTAACTACCGCCTCGGCCCCCTCGACGGTAGTCCCTGCGACACCCTGGGCATCAACAACCACCCGCTCGCCGACTTCCGGCCCGACCCAACGGACACCAACGCGCTTGCTGTCCGCTTCTGGGACGTGTCCTCCTATGAACCAGCCGAATGGCTATGGGATTTTGGCGATCCCGCTTCCGGGGCAGCGAATACGAGCCAAGATACCAGCCCCGTGCATCTTTTCTCCGCGCCAGGCTTCTACACCGTGTGTCTTACGGTGGCCAATCAGTACAGCGCGAGCAGCAAGTGCAAGGTAGTGGAGGTGAAGACGGTGGGCAGTAGCAGTCCTCAGGGAGTGGGCGGGAGCGTGATACTATATCCCAACCCTACCACGGGAATGATAAGCCTGAGTGGTATAGACGCAGTAGGCTGCCTGGTCGAGTTATTTGATGTAGCAGGGCGAAAGGTGTTCTCTCAGACGCTCTCTGACAATGCCGTTGACCTTACAGGGTTACAAGCAGGCTTGTATTTCTTGCGGTTGTCTCGCCCCGACGAAGGGCTTGTCGGCACATCTAAAGTAGTCATCAGCGAATAACATTTCTTATTATCTCACTTGGAGGTCTGGCAGCCGATACTGCCAGACCTCCATTTATCATATTTGCCCATGAGAATGCAGTATTGGCCAGCAGCAACACTTTTGCTCGTTATTTCCCCCTTTATACCAACTATTCTACAAGCACAGAAATTTGATAATGTTTGGCTATTTGGCTATAACAGTTACTCTGGAATCGAAGCGGAAGGGTTCAACTTAAACTTCGATACTTTCCCACCACGAGTAGAAATGACCGATCGAGCAGCCTATCTATTAGCAGGTGGTGCGAGTATATGCGATTCCGCCGGAAACATCCAACTGTATACCAACAATTGCCAGATGTGGAATGGCGAGGACATGATTGTGGAAGGGGCAGACACCCTTACCTCGGGATGGGAACTCAACTGGTGCAAGATGTACCGAGACCACCCTTACGATTATTACAACATCTTTCTCCCAATGCCTGAAGATCCAAATCGTGTGGTCTTTTTCAACAAGTCAACCTATAAATCAAGCACTCCGCCACTTTCTATTTTTCAAAACAAGTTAAAATACTCCGTAATTGACATAACCGCAAATGGGGATGCAGGAAAAATTGTACAAAAAGACAATCTATTGATTAGCGATACACTCGGTTATGGGCAGTTTACGGCCGTAAAGCACGGCAATGGTAGAGATTGGTGGATTCCTATGCCTGTTGAAGCAGGAAACAGCATCTATATCACCTTGCTCACAAAAGATACGGCTTATGTGCACCATGTACAAAGCACGGCGATAGCGTGGGGCGCTGGCGGAGGCTTTCAAGCCTCTTTTTCGCCTGATGGCTCCAAATATGTACGTTATAACCGTTTTCAAGGGGTTTATATCTATGACTTCGACCGCTGCGATGGAATTTTTACCAACTTGTTACACTTTCCTTTTAACGATACGACGCAGGGTATCTATGGCGGCTGTGCTATCTCACCAAACAATCGCTATCTCTATGTGGCGGACTTTGACTATGTATATCAGTTCGACCTCCTTGCAACAGACATTCTGGCCTCTAAGGAATTGGTCGCTGTCTATGATGGGCACATA
>JANMME010000299.1:0-5531 GCA_031373015.1 Saprospiraceae bacterium | reverse complement strand
GTGAAGCTGCAGGTTTCGTATTCGGTGAGGGGGAGGGATTCGTGGGTGAAGGTTTGGTTTTGGAAGTTGTGGTTTTCGATGTATGAGTTGTTCATAAATGGCTCCAGTTTATTTTTTCCAACTTGCATTTAATTTTGGATTATATGACCTTATTTTTTCTAGCAGCTCAGCACCATGATTACTTATAATATCATAATCCTCATTTCTTGAGCCATGTGGATATCCGTTTTTAGATTTTAAGTCAAATAAAGCAAAGATTTTTGTGGAATCAAAATAGGTAATGTAAATAATGCTATCATAAGAATTTGCAGTAAAATGCTTTAGGTTGTCTTCATAAAGATCTGTTCCTGTCAAATGACGTTTTCGTAGTATGATTGCATTGTTTTTATCAACTATTTCATAGTAAATCGCAGTAAAAATTTCGAAATCGTCTTCTTGAGATAGGTTTACAAAAACGTCTTGCAATCCATTAACCTGAATTTTTCCAATTTCGTGTTCGCCTTTACATGAAATAATCATGCTAGGTAGTAAAAAACTTAAAATAAGTCCGACTGCAAGTTTGCTCATATTATTTTCTGTCTATTGTTAAGTATTTTTTTTAGCGTATTATTTATGCAAATCAAAAAGTTGGTAGGTCGTTCCTACCTTACAAACCTCATAAATTTGCACCAAATTTCCAAAATAAATTCCATTTCCCAAAATAATTTCAACCCTTCCCATGCACTCAACCACAAAAACACTTTTATTGCTTCACCTCCTCTCCGCAACAACCTCCCTCGCCCAATCACCCCCCTGCTCCCCCCTGGGCCAAAACCTCATCATAAACCCCTCCTTCGAACAAGGCTACTACGCCTTTACTTCCGACTTCGGGCGGGGCGTGAACAACGGCACACACTGCAACTGCGCCACGCAAGGTTGGATTTTGGTGGCACAGATTTATCCGCATGTCAGCCCGAGTTGCCAGATTTATCCGCAGGACTTGTCGGCCCAATATGGCGGCCCCAATACAATGACCAGTGGCAACCCCAACCACCCCAGCAATACTTCCGTGGCCACGCTGGCCATTTGCAATTCGCCCATCCCTGACCACACTTCGGGCAGCGGCTTTTTCCTGACCGTGGACCCAGACGCTTGCGAAGGGAGGGCTTATTGGAAACAACCGCTACAGGTCTGTCCGAATACCAGTTATTACTTTTCTGTTTGGGTACAAAATATCGGCGGATTGCCTGCGCCAACTTTTCATTTTGAAGTGGAGGGTGTGCCTGTTACCGCAGTGACTTCCTATCCAAATGCAAGCTGGGTTCAAACTTCTGTGCTCTGGAATTCAGGAACGGTTGACGGGGAAGCATCTCTGGAATTGGTCAACGATCTCCCTGGTTGCGATGCCAACGATGTGGCTATTGACGACCTGTTTTTTGGCTTATGTGCAGGTGTGGTGCTGAGCAGTGAAAAATTGTTTCGATACTGCCCGGGCGATCCTTCGGCGTCCTTTGATTTGTCGGGTCACGCCATTGGTTTTATTCAACCGCAATACCAATGGCAACATCAAGCGGCCAACGGTGGCCCTTGGACGAACCTTGTAGGGCAAACCGATACTTTGTTGACCATCAATGCCCCCAGTACCGCCGATGCGGGTTTGTATCGCCTGGTCGCTTCGGAACAGGGGAACATCGAGTCCATCACTTGTTCCGTCATTAGCCCGAGCATTCGGCTGAATCCTTACCCAACTTACAATGTGGTGGATACGGTGAATATCTGCGTTGGACAAAGTTATGCCGGGCATACCGAATCGGGGCTCTATACAGATCATTATCAAACCATTTTGGGTTGTGATAGTGTCCGAACGCTCGATCTTCGCGTGCGGGGCGATGTTCAGCTCTATGTGCCCAATGTGTTCAGTCCAAACGACGACGGCAGCAACGACCTGATCCAGCCTTTTTTATCTGATCTGGACGTGGATGTTTATCGCTGGCAAGTTTTTGACCGCTGGGGCAATCAGGTGTTTGAAACCCGCGATCCATCTGAGTCTTGGGACGGTACATTTCGAGGCAAGCCTTGTGCGGCAGGGGTATATGCTTATGTGTTGAAGATAGAAATTCGGGATTGTCAGAAGAGTAGGCTAATTGGGGATTTTACGCTTCTTAGGTAAGGGTGGATTTGATTCATCAATCGTCATTCGTCAATCAATTATTTCAAAACCCATACAACCTAAAATTACTGTCCTCATACAATAGCTTGTAAGGCAGTGGTTTATCATAAATATGCCGATCCATCAGGATGTATTTCAACCCTTGCTTTTGGTACCCGTCCATCCAGCCTGTTTCCAGGGGCACATTCTCGTTTACGCTCCATCCTTTTCGTTTTGCCCAATACATTATAGTGGGACTGAATGCGCCATCGTTTACCATGATCTTGTCCGTGGGCTGGGTGTATTTGTCCATGATGTCGCTCAACCCCATCAAATATGCCCTATGGTTCTTGGGCGTAAAGGACTTTTCTTTGTTGTGCAAGAAACCGGGCGCCATTATCAAAACGGCGAGCACTATCGAATAGCCCTGTTTCCATTGGAGTTGATCAAAAAAATGCCCAAAACACAACGCAAGCAAAGGGACGAGCGGGATGCTGTAATACTCATGGGTAGGAAAGCCGACGCCGCTCTTTAGGGCAAATGCAAAGAAAATGAGTGCATATACGATTGTAAGCAATATCAATTTTGAGTTTTTGCCAGCCCAAATAAGCCCCAATCCCATAATAGACAACAAAAACGGAATTTTAAAGTAAAAGGGCGCACTCCACAGGGCATGCCAGGATTCCTGTCCGCGTTGTTCTATAACAATCCGCCAGCCTTCTTGAAAAGAACAGGGCCAAATGAGTTGATTCTTATATGTTTCTATCAAATAAGGCCACCAATAGTAATACCACCAGCCAACACAAACCATGGTTATGCCCAGACAGATCACCACCCATTTTTTGGCCTTGAGATCATATTGCTTATCCAACATGGGCGGGATCAGGAAAGTAAGCATCATGATATATGGAATCTTGCTCAAAATGCCTAAGGTGGTCAGTATAAACCCAAGCAAAAGGTATTTTCGAGACTGACCTTCGAGGTAATTCCATAGAAACCAAACCCCGGCGACACAGAGGGATAGGGCAAAAGTATCGGGCATGGTTTTTCTTGCATACTCTATCACGATAGAGCCCATAATGGCCAGAAGTGCAAAAAAGCCCGCGCGGGCATTAAATACTTTTTTTACAAGACTGTAAAAAAACCAAAGCCCTATGCAGGACACCGTCCAATTCAGCAAGCGGCCAGACCAATAATTCACCCCAAATATCTTGAAGAAAAACGCGATCAGGTAATTGAATGTAGGGAATTCACAAGCAATGATGCCTTCTGTTTCATTGCCAATATCCATGCGCGGATAAAAAATATTGGGATGATCCAAAAAGTTTTGAGCGATGCTCAAGGTCAAGGTTTGCCGCCAGCCATGTTCGTCGAGCGGCGGTAAAAGGATGTTTTCCAATCCAACCAAAAAAAAGATAGCGATCAAAATCTTGATCCAATGGGAAGTGCTTAGTTTTAGGTTCATAATATTGTCAATGCCAAATTTTTATTGCCATAATTCCACTTTCAGATCACCCATAAAAATCTCCTGCCCTTTTGGATTCCAAATGTAGGCTTTTAGCCTGCCCCCCGCAGCAAACCCCATCGGTACCTGGACAAAAAACGAGGCCTCGCCCCATTCGCCCGTACCCCTTGTTTTCCATAAAATGTATTGCGGGTTGCCAAGGTGTGTGCCAATGTTGATTGCGCGATACTTCAGCACTTTGCCCTCACTGGAGGAAAAGTCCACCACGAGTTTGGCGATGTCATCAATGGAACGCGCCGGCTGCCCGGCTGGCACAAAACCTGCTACAGATACCCGCAGCCAGTCGCCAGGGATGAGCCTGCTCGTGTCGTTGGAGATGCTGATCGTTTGATGGAATTCGCCCTTGCAGGGGTGTGCCAGCCGTCCGCCCATTTGTATGTTGTTAGTATCGGCTGTATTTGGTATTAGCACTACCAATGCTTTTGATTTTTCGAGGGCGTTTGGAGGCTGTACTTCACCACACTCAAAAGCAGAAAGTGCTCGTTCTGAGCCATTTGTCTGCCCGAAACTTTCTTTGTAAAAGGCCCAATTCCCGCGCTCCGACCAGAATATTCCTTGTTGGGTTTGCCAGGTCTGGAAAATATTGAGCCCTACAAAAGCGCAAAGTACCGGAATCAGGATCCAGACCCTTTTTTGTCCTGCCATCCAAGCCGCCAGTGGAAATGCCAGCAAGGCATAAGCATCTACCATCGGACGGGAGCCAAAGCCATTGATGTACATCCAACACCACCAGGCGTAACTCACCCACCAGTGCAAGGGCAGGGAAACGAGGA
The DNA here is from genome assembly GCA_031373015.1 of Saprospiraceae bacterium. Taxonomy (GTDB): domain Bacteria; phylum Bacteroidota; class Bacteroidia; order Chitinophagales; family Saprospiraceae; genus M3007. Next base: position 1,105 of record JANMME010000299.1, on the reverse strand, counting down.
TCGGCAACAGCAACGCCGGTGCGTAACGCCGCAAGCGAAAAAGCCCAAAAAGGGCGAGCAACATGACAGGCGTGTAGGTCAGCCAGCCGTTCTGAAAGCCCAGCAATCCCTCGCGTATATGCGGGTGTGCCCAATCAAACTTTTCGCCCTGATAACCATAGTACCACCATTGGCCGCTGACAAATTTCCAATAAGCCGCCTGTGGCAAAAGGGCGATCAAAAAAGCCAGAGTTGCTGCGCCAACGCTGGTTTTATGTTCCCCAAAAAAACGAAATCGCACTAAAATATCCGACCATTTCCGAATGCCCCAAAGCAAGGGTACAAGTGCTACAATCAAATCCTGTGTGCGCACCAGCGCGATCAAGCCAAGCGTGAAGCCAAGCATGAGTCCATTTCGTCGCGTTGGGGTTTCATGCCAACTCCGGGTAGCCAACAACAGGTAAGCGATCAAGCAAAACGCCACGGGGTGCGACATCCCGGGCGTGTACGTTCCGAAAAAAAACAGGTTGGTACCAAGGCCAATGGTCGCCGTGGTCGCAAGGCTTATGTGTTCAGAAAAATGGAAACGCAGGTTTTTAAAAAGGAAAAAAAGTCCTAAAACCGCAAAAAACAAACTGGAAAGGGCAATGGCCCAAGTATAAGGCCCGCTAAAACCATCGGCAGGATGCGTGCCACCCATCAAGCAATAAACGTGTGCGGCCAAAAAAAACGGTGTTTCCAGCAGAGCCACGCCCAGCGGGTATTTCACCGCAAGTTTTCCAGATGGGGTAGTGCGGATGCCGTAAGCGTCTTTGCGCGGGTCGGGTTTGTTTGGGTAGTTTGCCTGCCAGGCGGCGATGGTTTTGGAATAGTCGCCCGCGTCGTGGTAAAGCAAAAACGCTGGCAGGTGTACATAATAACCCCAGGAATCGCTGCCATCCAAAGCGGCGCGGGCGCGCTCAGAATAAACGAGCGAGATCAGGTAGAAAAGGGCGATGAGGGCTAGAAGTAGACGGAGGCGCATGTGCGGGCCAAGGTAGTGCGAAAATGAAAATTGGCTTTCCTCAATACGAGAAAAGCCAATTTTTTCAACTCCCGCCAACTGCCACTGCCTACTGCCACTGCC
>JANMME010000490.1:0-5880 GCA_031373015.1 Saprospiraceae bacterium | reverse complement strand
GCTCGTCCACGTCGAGCACCATGGCTTCTTCGATGAGTTTGCGTACGGGGAGTTGTTCGGCAGGCTCGAGTTTTGCAATTTGCTCCTCGTATATCGCCGCGAATTGTTCGCGCTGGGCCTCGCGGCGGCGGGCCCGCGAACGCAGTACGGGCTTCACCAGCGTGTCGTGGCTAAGCTCGTAGGTGTAGCCGCCGCCCTGCATGGACGGCTCTGCGCGGAGCAGGTGGCAGTCCACGAGTTTGCGCAGGGTCTCGCGCGACACGCCGTATTCTTTCCATATCACCCCTTCAAACAAGCTAAGGCGGCGTTCTTCGGCAGAAAAAATGAGCCCGTCTTCTATGAGCGCGCGCACCGTGAGGCGTTCGTGTTCGTCGTCTAAGCGTTCCAATTGGTTGTCGTAATAGTTTTCATACAGGCTCTCCACATCGCCCAAATCGCTGTCTTCGATAAGTTGGCCCTCCTTCTCTACCTTGTCTTCGACGGACTGACACAGTATCTGTAATTGAAACGACTCGATGCGCTCCGTCCCGTTTTTGGAAAGGAAGCCGAGTATCTTGTCCAATGCTTCCGGGGTGTATTTGAAAGGCGGGGTCAGCAGCTTGTCCAACTCTTTGCGGGCTGGTTCTACGATGGCGCGGCGGGCTTCCGTATTGTCGAGGGCGACCAACTCGAAGCACTTTTTCAGGATGTTGGGCAGGTAATCGCTCAAGCCGTTGAGCAGGCTCATTCGGTCGGAGCGAATGGCAAAAACGACTTTGACATCAGGCTGCACTTGCAGGAGGTCGAGTTCTTCTGGGTCGAGCACATTTTGCTCTTGGTCAAAATGTTGCTCCAGCACATCGGCGTAGCGCTGGGGCAGGTTGGCGATGAGTGCTTCGGCCAGTTGTTTTTTGAACTCGGTAACCTGATCTGGCGGGTAGGTAAACAGCTCCTCGAACTGGTCGAATATCAGCAAAAGCCCAACAGCCTCTTTTTTGTCGTGCCGGGTTATCTGGAATTCCTTGATTTCGTGCCAGAGGGTCGGCTCGTCGTGGATGAGTTTGTCGAGGAAGGTGTTGGCGGATTTTTTTGGGGCGATTTGGCTCAGGGCCAATTCGACGGGGTTGTTTGTTGCGTCCTGCGTCCAAGCCCCAAAGCGAATCCGCATGGGCTTGTATTTGCCCTCGGCCTCGGCGGCGGGTATAATGCCCGCATTGAGCAGCGAGCTTTTGCCCAAGCCCGATTTGGAAAAGAGCACCACCACTTGGTCGAGCTTGACCTTGCGGTACAGATCGGCAATGGCCTTTTCACGGCCAAAGAACAGGTCCTTGTGCTCCTTCTCGAAAGGCTGCGCTCCCGGGTAGCGGTGTTTAAGGCTGATCTCGCTCATGGCTGGTGCAGGAGTTTTTCGGTTTCGTCCAAGTTTTCGAGCAGTTTGAAACTTATGGCTTTGGCTTTCTGGTCAAATTCTGCTTGCGTGATGTCTCCTTTTTTCAATGCCCTCTTAATCCGGGCATAGTTGCCGTTTTCCATGGTGACAAAGTTGAGCATCTCTTTTCCTGACTTGGTGTCGGCAATGTTTTCGATGAGGAAGGCCAAAAAACCGGAAAAGGCCGCGTCCATTTCATCCTCCTTGACCAATGTTTTCAGCACCGCTATCTCTGGGTTGGCCGAAAGCGCAATAGAGGGCGACCCACCATCAGGGGGTGGCTGCTGGGCGGCTTCGCCCGGCGGATTGTCTGGTGGGGGCGGGTGCAAAAGGCCGAGTTCGCCGCAACGGCGGAGCAGTTCTTTGACAAAAACCTCCGGTTCGGTTTGCACGAAAGTGATGTTGTACTGCTCTTCTATCTCGCTCAGCACGTTTATCTCAGGGGTGTACTTAGTTTTCCCAGTGAATTCGTGTTGCTTCAAAAAATGGAGGAAGAGGTGCATATACCATCGGTCGAAAGGCAGCCCCAGAAACACATAATGCTCTGCATTTTGCAGCTTCTCCTTGATCTCTGGGGCCATGCTGTTCCCGTCCGAGGCACTTTCCAAATACTGGTACATATCCTCGTAGGTATGCACCAGCGAGGCTTTTTCCTTCAATTCGCCCAAAAGGTTGTAAACCAGCGGGCGCTCTGGAGTAGGCTTGGGCTGTTCTGTAAAAGGTGTTTTTTTCAGGTACGAGCCAAAAAGGTAATTGCCCTCTCCGAGCAAGTTTTGCACCGCGTCGCGCAGTTTGTAGTCGGGCGTGAACGAAATAAAAATGCTGGATTTCACCGCCACTAGATCGGCGAGCAGGCTTTCCGCTTTAGAGCAAGGCAGCTCGTAAAATTTTTTGATGGCGTACCAAGTCTGCATCCACTGCCGCTTGTCCAAAAAATGATACCAGCCGTCATCGTACACTCGGATGCGGAGCAAGTCCTTTTGATTGCGCAAGTGTTCTGCAAGGCGCTGCTCCAAAGTCTTGCCAGCCTCCGTGAAAATACCGGGGCCGACACAAACCACACAGGTTTGGTTTCGGATGCTTTCAAGCAATAAGTCCCAATTGACTTTTTCTAAAGCTGCGCCGGGAGCGTCCGCAGACTTGGGTTGTGCAGATGTGTTTGGCATGATTAGGCGGAGTACGTTGGTTCTTTTCTTGTGCCAAAAGTAGTTTGCTGCACCTTCATACTTTATACGTCCAATAAAGTTTTTCTATCCAATGCGCGTAAGCTCCCAAATAGGCCCCCTTGTCTTTTTTGGGTAAATATCTTTTGAACACTTCGATTTCAGCCACGGCTTCTTCCGGGTTTTTATAAATGCCGGCTGAAACCCCAGCCGCCTTTGCGGCCCCTACCGCGCCGGTAGTGTCCAGCACTTCGATTTCTACATCCACCAGCGTCGCAATCGTGTTAGAAAAAATGGCCGACTGGAACAAGTTGTCGTTGCCCACCCGCAGGCTTGTGATCGGGATGCCCATCTCGCGCAAGGCTTCCATGCCATACACAAAAGCAAAGGCGATGCCCTCCAAGGCTGCTCGAAAAAAATGCCGAGGTTCGTGACGGTTGAACTGCAATCCGAACACCTGCGCACCGGGGTTTTGATTGCCCAACATCCGCTCTGCGCCATTGCCGAATGGCAGGATGCTCAAGCCCTCTGCGCCGATGGGGACGGTGGCGGCGAGTTGTTCCATTTCTGGGTATATATTCATCTGACGACTCAAAGTCGTCTGATGAATAGGGTCGGTGTAATTACTGGTCAGACGACTCAAAGTCGTCTGATGAATATGGTCGGTGTAATTACTGGTCAGACGACTCAAAGTCGTCTGATGAATATGGTCCTCGTAATTACTGGTCAGACGACTTGGAGTCGTCAGACCAGGGCAACTAAGGTTCTCCCGCACCCAACGGTACAAACTCCCTGCCCCGTTGATACAGAGCAACACACCTGTGAGCGGTTTCTCCTTCGTATAATTGACATGCGCAAAACTGTTGACCCGCTGCTGCGGATCAAAAACCGGATGTTCGGTTACGGCATACACTACTCCTGAGGTGCCACCCGTTGCAGCCACCTCTCCTGGGCGCAATACATTGATTGACAATGCATTGTTCGGCTGGTCTCCTGCACGGTAGCCGATGGGGATGCCAGGTAGAAGTCCTAAAACCGCTGCTGCGGCCCCTGTCAGTTTCCCTTGTTGCCCAAAAGTGGGGACCATGTTGGGGAGCATAGTTGCAGGGATCTGATAGTGATCCAGCAAGCGTTTAGAAACGGCGTTCGCTTTGAAATCCCAGAAAATGCCTTCTGAAAGTCCGGTCACGGTGGTGCAGATTTCCCCCGTCATGCGGTAGGCAATATAGTCGCCTGGGAGCATGATTTTGTCAATTTTTCCAAAATTATCCGGCTCGTTTTCACGGATCCAGCGGAGTTTGGATGCAGTGAAATTGCCGGGGGAGTTCAGATAATTTTCCAGACAATAATCTTCACCCAATGCTGCAAAAGCCTGATTGCCAATATCAACTGCGCGGCTGTCGCACCAAATGATGGCTGGACGCAGTACCTGGCCGGCTTTGTCGAGCACCACGAGTCCGTGCATCTGGTAGGCTATACCGATAGCGGCGATTTGTTTGGGGGAAACCAGGGTCTTTGCCAGCAATTTTTTGGTGGCCACGCAGGCGGTTTCCCACCAGTCTTCAGGGTTTTGCTCCGCCCAATCGGGATGGGGGGAGGAGATGGGCATTTCGGTTTCGGGGTGCTGGGCCGTGCCGAGGACTTTGCCGTCGGAGGCATCCACGAGGGCGACTTTTATGGAGGAGGAACCGATGTCGTAACCGAGTAGGAGCATTTAAGTTGTATAGTGCGCTGTTATGTCAAAAGTCCAGATTGAACATTTATTGAGGAACCATATTTCGATTCTCATAAAATCCTATAAGGTTTTAAAAACCTTATAGGATTCGATTGGTCAAAATGCAAAACATTTTTTTCCTTAAAAACCCGCAGAAGTCCTTTTGATACAACTCCTGCCAAGTAACAGCGAACAGTAGCGAAATGTGATCTTTAACGGACTAAGGTAATATCTCCTTTTACCGTAATCACTTCGCCCGTAATCAATTCGACCTCAGCGTAGTACACAAAAACAGCCGGGTTCATAGGCTTATTCCTGAAGTATCCGTCCCACCCAAAGTATGGATTGTCGGGCACGAAGTTTTCGGCGTGATAAACCCATTCGCCCCAGCGGTCATAAATATTGAATGTTCTGACCTTTAGCACCGTTTTATCCCCTAGGATGGGAAGTATATCGTTTTTTCCGTCATCATTGGGGCTGAAAATATTGGGCACATAAATGTGCGTCTGCTTGTCAACCTTAATTCGGATTTCATCAATAGCCACGCAGCCGTTGACGTCTGTTGCCGTAAAGATGTAGGTAATGTCCTGTAAGGTATTGGTGTAAGGGTCAAAGCACTTCAGACAGCTCAAGGAATCTTCAGGCGACCATTGGATGGCACTGATTACAGCAGGTGGGCTATTGACAATCTGCGCGTGCAATTGAATTTCTTCCCCGAGTTTAAGCGTCAAGTCCGGACCAAGGTCAACGCCAAATGGGGATGTTTTGGTGATTACAATCGTAGTGTCCCAGGCACATTCTTTTGCATCGCTCACCGTGAGCAAATACACGCCTGAAGGGAGTTTGTCAAAGAATCCATCTTCTGAATCAAGAGACAATGGCCCATTCAAACTATAATGGTAAGGCTGGGTACCTCCGTTCATCAGAACCACCTCAATTATTCCTTCGGAAGTGTCGAAACAGTTCATTTTTGTTTCAATGGCCGGTTCCGGATAAATGACCTCACTGATTACCCGCACCGTATCGGATTTACTACAACTGTTATTGCTGATAAATTCCATGATATACAGCCCCGGCTCGGAAACTTCAGGATTGGGCAATTGGTCCAGCGCAGACGTGATGCCAGGACCTGACCAATGATAGATTCCACCCAATGATGGGACACCGCCCAGCACTGCCTGGGGATCTTTGCAGGTGACGATTTGATCCAAACCTGCTGAGGCTGTTATGGGGGGGTAAACGGTTAAAGTCAAAGTGACGATGCTGTCGCAAAAACCGGATGATGCTAACAAGGTATCGGAGTAAGTGCCTGTTTGGGTTAATGCCAAACTGCCAAAGACGTAAGTTTCTCCATCACAGATATTTATGATGATATCTTCTGTAAGCGGAGAATGCACCTGAAGGTTTAGGGTAGATATAGAATCGCAGCCGGTTGTTACAGAGGTCAATGTATCTCGGTAAATACCAGAAACAGTCAGGTTCTGCCCCCCAAATAAATAGCTCTGGCCAAGGCAAACTTGCGCGGCAAAGCTGGTATTGACCAAAGGCTGAACGGCCAAAGTCAGGGTGACGATGCTGTCGCAGCCGCCGTTTGC
>JANMME010000488.1:0-3272 GCA_031373015.1 Saprospiraceae bacterium | reverse complement strand
CCCACTTACACTACTTTGTTCGGGCCTGATGGCAAAGACATTGTGCTGGAACGTGCCGTTTCGGAACACAATTTTCAGTTGTATGGGGAGTATGGTCTGAGCAAAAAAACAACCATGATTGCCTCTCTGCCCTTTGTTGTCAACAAACGCGGAGACTCCAATCCTGATTCCCCTTATATGTTTGCAGTAGAAGACTCTGGCCGGATTGCTGGCCTCGGCAATACCACCCTTGCGCTTCGCCACCAATTTCTGAAAGGCAAACTGGCTTTGGCAGGCACGCTTCGAGTCGGATTCCCTGCTATTACGGGCTATAAGTCGCCCGGTTTGCGCACCGGCTACAACGCCCTCACCGTGCTTCCAATGCTCAGCGCAGGCATGGGTTTCGGACAACTATACGGGTTTGTCTATGGCGGCTATGGCTACCAAAGCAACGACTACAGCCATTTCTTAAATTTTGGTGGGGAAATAGGCCTTAGTTTAGGAAAAGTATGGCTCATCGGCTTTTCCGAAACGGTATTGCCCTTGGAGAACGGAACACGGCAACTGCCTGCCCTTGACGAACTTACAGGCCTTTATGTCAACGACCAGGGCTGGGTTTCAGTGGGGGTCAAAGCACTTTGGGAGATCAACCGCTTTATGGGCCTCCATCTTTCTGGTGCAGGGGCCGCCTGGGCACAAAACGTACCTAAAAGCCCTGGGATTAGCCTGGGTGTCTATTTCAAGAGGGATTGAAGGTTGGTTTACCCGCCGTAGCCATAGCGAAGGAGGGGTCATTTTTACCCGCCGTAGCCATAGCGAGGGAGGGGTCATTGGGTCATTAAATTTAAGTTTTGTTACCAAATAGGCTGTTTCAGCGACTAAAAGAAGCTGCTCGTCGGGAAACACAACGTTGCCATTGTAGCAAATCTCCACTTTTGCCCGCGATTCAAATCACCAAATCACCAATCCAACACAACGACACCTACACAAATCAACCATGCGCAGCAACCACGAAATTGACTACAAGATCTACGGCGAAGAGATGCAGTGCCTCGAAGTTGAACTCGACCCTCAGGAAACCGTCATTGCCGAAGCCGGCAGTTTTATGTTCATGGACAACATGATCGAAATGGCCACTGTTTTTGGCGATGCAAGCGGCCGAACCGATAGTTTTTTTGGCAAACTGATGACCGCCGGCAAACGGGTACTCACCGGCGAAAGCCTGTTCATGACCACTTTCACCAACCAGGGCGGCGAAAAACAGCGCGTTACTTTTGCAGCACCTTATGCGGGCAAGATCGTGCCGCTTGATTTGCAAGCCCTTGGCGGGAAAGTGGTATGCCAAAAAGATGCCTTTCTTTGTGCCGCAAAAGGGGTTCAGATTGGCATCGAGTTCCAACGCAAACTCGGTACGGGGCTGTTTGGCGGCGAAGGATTCATCATGCAAAAACTGGAAGGCGACGGCTTTGCATTCGTTCATGCAGGAGGTTATATCTTGGAGCGCGAACTACGTGCCGGTGAAACCTTGCGAGTGGACACCGGTTGCATCGTAGCCTTTACCCAACACGTTAACTACGATATCCAATTTGTAAAGGGTATCCGCAACATGGTTTTTGGCGGAGAGGGCTTGTTCTATGCCGTGTTGCGCGGCCCTGGCAAAGTATGGCTTCAATCGCTGCCCGTAAGCCGTTTGGCAGCCAAACTATCTTCCTACAGCAGCGGCGGCAAAGAAGAAGGCAGTATCTTGGGCGGATTGGGGCGGATGGTGGATGGAATTTAATAAAAAAACCGCAAAATATAAAACCGGAGAATTTAAAACCGCAAAATCAAGAGAAGGCGATCCCCATAAAGGCAAAAGGCCAAGATTGTGCGCCTGATCCTGATTTGACATTTTCCTGTTCTCCTGTTTTACATTTTGCGGTTTTAAACCCTAATTTTCAACCCCAAAGCCAATTTATCTATTCAAAACGAATTACTCTATGCTAAACGTGCTCATAGTTGACGACGAACCTCTGGCACTCGATGTGCTGGAAACATACATTGCCCAAATGCCCGAGCTCCGGCTTGTAAAGCGCTGTTCCAACGCGCTCGAAGCCAATGAGGCGCTGAAGGCCAATGAGATAGACCTGATGTTCCTCGACATTCAGATGCCCCAACTCACGGGCATTGACTTCGTGAAAACACTCAGCGACCCGCCCATGATCGTGTTCACCACGGCCTACCCAAACTACGCCATTCAGGGGTTCGACCTCAACGCACTTGATTACCTGCTCAAGCCCATTTCCCTGGAACGCTTTATGAAAGCCGTCAACAAAGCAGTGGAGCAAGATGAACTCTCTCATGCGGATCACAGCCAAAGCGGCGCTCCCGCCGTGAACGATGGCCTTGATTTTTTCTTCGTCAAAGCCGACAAGAAGTTGGTGAAAGTCAATTTTGACGACATCATCTACATCGAAGGCCTGAAAGACTACGTCATCATCCGCCTGGTGCATGGGCGTGTTATCACGCTCCAGACCATGAAAAACCTGGAAGAGCGCCTGCCAAAGCACCTCTTCCGCCGAATCCACCGCTCCTTTATCGTGGCCATGGACAAGGTGCTGGCGATTGAAGGCAATATGGTGGAGGTGTTCGAGAAAGAGAAGCCAAAACTGCTCCCCATCGGCAAAAACTACCGGGATGATTTGCTGAAATTGATCGAGAAAAAGCGGCTCTGAATTGGACAGGATTGACAGGATTGGACAGGATTGATGCAATTCTGCAAAGTTTGACGATAAAGGATTAGCGCCGTTCCTTTGCACCATGAAAAAGTATATCCGTCCCCTGCTTTATGGCCTCCTGACCCTGCTGGTGCTGGCACAGTTCTACCGCCCGGCCCGCAATCTCTCCAACGACCAGACGAACCATGTTTCCAACAAATACCCCCTCCCAACGGAGGTCGAGGCCATCCTAAAGCCAGCTTGCTATGACTGCCACAGCAACCTGACGCGCTACCCCTGGTACGCCGAGATACAGCCTGTGGCCTCCTGGCTAGCCAACCATGTGGACGAAGCCAAACGCGAGCTCAATTTTTCAGCATTTACCCAGCGCCGCGTGGCAGTGCAAAACAAAAAATTCAAGGAGATCATAGAACAAGTAAAGGAAGGCGAAATGCCGCTCAGTTCCTATACTTGGATCCATGGCGACGCCAGACTTTCCGAACAACAACGGCAAACGCTTGTTGATTGGGCGCAAATGAACATGGACACGCTGGCAGCAAGGTATCCGGCGGATAGTCTTGTGTTGAAGCGGAAGTA
>JANMME010000197.1:0-3861 GCA_031373015.1 Saprospiraceae bacterium | reverse complement strand
AAGCGGCCGTGGGCACCTTTCGGTATGCCAGATTATCCAATGAAATAGAGGTGCTGGACAAGGACAAGCAGGGTATGAACATCCCACTGATCTTCCTGCCGGTCATTTATCATTTAGTGAAAGGCACCTTTAATACCGCCGATATTTCTCCGGAAGCACTGGAAAAATACCGCAAGCGCTATCTGGACAACGACATGAACCGCCGCAGCGCGGCATTCCTCAATATGCTCATTGCTTTTGCCAAGCGCGACTACAAATCGGCCCGCGCGGAGAAGAAGATCAAAAAAGAGTTGGAAGTACTGGCCAAGGAACAGCCCCAAGTGGCCGGGCAGACCTTTGCGGTGGAGATTATCCCTTACGAAGATTTGTGGGAGATGATGGTCGGGTAGTGGAATGGAAGCGGCCCGTCAGAACGTTTCTGGCGGGCCGCTTTAGTAGCGTGCAATATTAAATTCAACCTAATTTTCAACGGCATTGTCCGCCGATCAATTCATAAGAGCGTTCGCCCAATTTTTTCACCTTGAGTTGATGCGTAAGGGCGAGCGTTTCCAATACTTTTTCGATGGGTTGGCTGGTGAGTGGGGCGCTGTGCGGGCAATTCGACATGGCTGGATTGCGCAACGCGATTTTTACACCATAATATCTTTCCAGATCGCTCACCACATGGTTGAGCGGCGTATTTACAAACTCGAGCCCGCCTGTTTGCCACGAAAGTTCATTCAGTGAGTTCAGGCTTGATACGCGCACTTGCGCTGCGGAATGTTCGAACACGGCTTTTTGATTGGCCGTCAACACTGGGCCTGCTGTTTGGGCCGTCGGAGAAAAGCGCACTTTGCCTGATCGCACCAATACAGCCGTTTCGTCGGCAGTTTGGCGCACATCGAATTGGGTGCCGAGCACTTCTACCGAGCCGCCGTTTTCGAGTTCTACTTTGAAGGGGCGTGCCGGGTCGTGGGCGACTTCAAAATAGCCTTCGCCGCAGAGTTTTACGCGGCGTTCTTTTTCCGCCCACTTTTCGGCGTAAGCCAATTGGCTTCCTTCGCGCAACCAAATACGCGAACCATCGGGAAGCCCAATGCCATGCTTTCCAGTATTTTCTGCGGAAACAATGATCTGTGATGCGGGGGAACTTGAGAATTGTTGCCAACCCCAGAAGGCTGTCAAAAGCAAGGCAAGCACGGCTGCTGCACGCATGAGCCTTTGGCCAAGCGAAACGCGCATAGTGGGTCGAGCAAGATCCCGGATGCGGGCCTGTACCTTTTGGAAGTCGGCGTCGAGCTTGGGAGAAAAGGTTTTGCCGTAGCCCTCGGCCTTTTCCCAAATGCGTTGGTACTTGGTTGCAAACTGCTCGTTTTCAGGCGACTGGCGTAGCCATTCGTCGAGCATGGCAGATTCGGCCGGGTTAATTTCCCCGGAGAAACGTTTGCTGAGCAGGAGTATGAATTCGTTTTCTTTCATGATTTAACTACTAGTTTTCACATCGGTTTTCTGCCATTAAGACAATCCTTCAATCCCCATCCCCTATGCCCCCCAGCACCATTTTAGCCATAAAATGACAACAGACGACAATTCTGCATGATTGGTCAGCGCATCGCGGAGCATCTTCATGGCTTTGGTGATTTGATTCTCGATGGTTTTGACCGAGATGCCCAATTGTGTTGCAATCTCCCGGTGCGAAAGTTGTTCGAATCGGCTGAGGTTGAACACAACCCTGCATTTTTCGGGCAAGGTGCCGATGGCGGCATGAAGGGCGTCTTCCAGTGTTTCTTGTGTTTCTCTTTTATAGGTGTCCAGCGCTGAAGTATCAGGCAAATGACCGAGATCGTCGGCCTCCTCGAATTGGATGCGGCGGTTGGCCTTTATATAGTTGAGCGACTTGTTGACGGCGGCACGGCGCAGGTAGGCGCGGAGGGAGGTGTGGATGTCGAGGTTTTCGCGCTTGTTCCAAAGGTCCACGAAAAGTTCTTGGGCAAGGTCCTGGCAGGTGCTTTCATCGGGGATGAGGCGATAGATATCGGAGAGCAAAAGCGGGTAATGCCGGTCAAAAATTTGCCGGAGTGCCCCTTCATTGCCAAATCGGAGGGCGGAGAGCAATTGCTGTTCGGGTGTTTCCACGCTTTTTAACTAAAAAAATTTTATTCTAAAAAGACCGATATTATTTAATTATTAAGAAATTATTTTGATTAAAAAATGATTTCTTAAAAATATAATTCTTTTAATCGGCCATTTTTTTAAAAATGCTCTTTTGCAAAGATGTTGCCAAAAAATATTTTTTGCGCCTCAAAATAGGGGCAAAGATGGGTGCGGCTGTCCTAATGTCAGAAAAGCGACTAAATACATTCTGCTAAAATCTGAACATGGACACGAGAAATTCACTCCCCGTACTTGAAACAAGCCCGCTTTTTGCGGTGCTATCCCCCGATGAACGCGCGCTCATTCAACGCGGTGCCATCGTGCAAACCTACGGCAAACATTCGGTGCTTTACAAACCAGGGCAATTGGCAAACAAAGTGTACTTTATGCTCAAAGGTATTGTGAAGGTGACTGTTCACGCCGAAAAGAAAGACATCATTAAATATGTGGTGCGCCCCGGCGGTCTTTTTGGCGAATCCTGCTTGACGGGCGACAACGTGCGCCGCGATTTTGCTTACGCCATGGATGACCAACTCGAAATTCTCGAATTGGACTCCAATGCAGTATTGGCTGTGATGAAAAGCAATTTTGCTTTTGCCCAGTCATTGCTCCACTTTCTCGGCGAGCGTTTGCGCTACACCGAGAGCCAGTTGGAAAACGTGGTGCTCAAAGATTCGCGCAGCCGCATCGTGGAATACCTCCACCAGATGGGCCACGAACAAGGCAGGAAAGTAGGGATGGAAACCTTGGTGAAACACAATATGACGCACCAAGACATCGCCGACCTCACAGGCACCAGCCGCCAAATGGTGACAGCTGTGCTGAACCAACTGAAACGCTCCAACGTGTTGTATTTCAACCGGAAAAAAATTCTTTTCCGCGATTTGCAATCACTGCCCGCAGGGGTGTAATTGAGAAATTGGGATATTGAGATATTAGGGGAATATCCCAATATCTTAATATCCCAATATCCTAAAATTATTTTGCTTCATACGATAGAATGGGTTTTGTTCGAGCGGCACGCGTAATGCGGCGCCGCTTTTTTTATGTAAAAAAACTGCCATTATTGACCTTTGAAAGTTGGGTTTGGCAAAAATGGGTTTCCTTTGAAGGGTCTTTCACCAATCATTTCTGACCATGCGCATAAAAACTACCCTCGCCTTTTTAACCGCCCTGTTTTTTAGCGGAAGCTTGTATTCCCAAACCATTGAACTGCCGCGTTTTGCTACCGATGCAGAACGGAAGATTGAGTCACCCCCCTTCTTGCCCATTGGTATCACCACGCCACCTAGTGGCCCCGTGCGTACCATGGCGGAATGGGAAGAATTACAAGCACTCATCATTACCTGGAACGGCCAGAACACCATACTTGCCGAAATCGTACGCGCAGCACGCCAGGAATGCTTGGTGGTCATTTGCTGTGAAAATCAAACGGTTGTGACGCAGGCAAAAACCAAACTCATTTCCAGCGGTGTAGACATTTCCTCCAAGGTGACTTTCCTGGTTGCTCCCAACAATTCCATCTGGGTGCGCGATTACGGGCCTAACTGCGTGTACGCCAACGACGTGGATTCGCTTTATTTCGTGGATTGGATCTACAACCGCCCCACCCGCCCAAAAGACGACACCATTGCTACCGCCATTGCCCCATTTTTTAAGGTCCCGATCTACAGCACCAGTGCAGCGCCCACGGATTTGGTAAACACAGGCGGCAATTTTATGTCAGAC
>JANMME010000182.1:0-1580 GCA_031373015.1 Saprospiraceae bacterium | reverse complement strand
ATTCAAGTCGGAACATCCCCGCATCCGTCGTGTAGCAGTCATTCGCCCCAAAAGCACTGATCTTCACGCCCGCTGCCGGGCGCGAGCCTGAGTTGAGGAAGGAGACCGTGCCTTGCAGTACGGCTTTGGCTTGGGCAGTTAGGGCAATGACAAAAAAAATGCAAAGGGCGATGCAAAAACGAAGGGGAGTATGCATAGCGAAAACAGATGGTTGGGTGAGTGAAGGGCCGAAAGATACGGTAAGTACCGGCGGCTTTAGTCGCAGAATATCACATTCAGCACACACTTTTGGACAATTTTCACGCTGATGTTACGCAGAAGGAATACACAGATGCTACGCAGAATTTATCTGTTTGACATCTGCGTATCCCATCTGCGTAACATCTGCGTGAAAAATGCGTAACATCTGCGCGATATACTTCCGAGTCATCCTGCGGCTAAAGCCGCCGGTACAGCCACGCCCCCCCCAAATTAAATTCCGATCCCCCACCCCAAAAACCCCCGCCGCCCTATTTTTTTTGGAAAAATACTTTGACTTGGTTTTTTTATCAGAAAATGGCATCGTACTTTTGCCGCGATTTTGAACAAATCGTTCCGATAAAAAGATATGGCAGGCATTCGAAAATACTGGATAGCATTGATTTTCATGGGCTTAGGGTCAGTTGCTTTCGCGCAACACGAGCCACCCACGCATCCCCAACAATCTTCCGAACAGCAAGAAGCTCCCAAGAATGCCGAAAACGGCATTGCTGCCAATCATTCAACCGAAGCTTCCCACGAAGAGTGTGGCCATCCCATTGTAGAAATAGCAGGCGAATTCAAAGCAGGCGAAACGGCCGTACACCACATCGCCGATGCAAACGCCATCCAGGTAGTAGGAGACATTTATATCCCCCTACCCTGTTTCCTTTACGCTCCATCCCAAGGCTGGACCATTACGACCACTTCCGCTTTCCACCCGCACCACCACGGAAACGGTGAAATTGCCAAAGACGGTTATGTGCTTGTACACGGAAGCATCCAGCGGGTGCAAGACCATAGTTTCCCAAAAGGCGAAGTACCCGTGAGCGAGCCGAGACATGAAGAGCGGACCGTGAACGGCAAGAAAAAAGACATATATTTTGTGATGGCCGAGGGCAAATGCTACGAGTTGGACAAGAAGACAACTTTTGACGGCGGCTTGATGGGCGGTGGTGTGACGAGTTTTTACGATTACTCCATCACGCGCAACGTGTTCACGATGTTGCTGACCTGCTTATTGCTGTTTTTCGTGTTCCGTCGTGCAGCCAATGCGGCCACACGCACCCATGGCCATGCACCCAAAGGCTTGCAGAACTTCATCGAACCCTTCTACACCTTTATCCGCGACGACGTAGCGAAGCCATCCATTGGCCCCAAGTACGAAAAGTACATGCCTTACCTTATGTCGGCATTCTTTTTCATTCTCGGCCTCAACCTCATTGGCCAGATACCTTTCTTCCCTGGCAGCGCAAACGTAACGGGCAATATATCAGTCACCATCGTGTTGGCCTTGTTGACCTTCATCCTCATGCTTGCCAGCACCAAAAAGCACTTTTGGG
>JANMME010000174.1:0-5229 GCA_031373015.1 Saprospiraceae bacterium | reverse complement strand
GGAAGGGGGGATTTGGTTATTCGAGCAAGCAGGCTAAACCACTCGAATTACCAAATCCCCCCTTCCCCAAATCACCATTTCTCTCAAACCGATACTTATGCGCATTTTCTACTACAACATCCTGTTGTTCACCGCTCTATTCCTTTTTTCCGCCCAAAAGACTGCCGCCTGCGGTTACGATTGGGTAGGCGATTGCTCCTCCGCCGTGCACCTCCGTATCAATGGCACTTTAGACAGTTTTGACATTGCGGATTGCCCGGCGGGCATACGATTCAAGGGTCTGTACCTCGGCAACTTGCGAAACCTCTCGCTGGCCAACGCCAAGGCCATCACTTGGGAAAGTTGCATCAACAACGTCTCTGCCGTAAACCTTAAATACCGGGTATACGAACAGGGTGGGGGAGGCGGCAACTTTCAATCGCTCAGTTTAGCCCAAGACTTTTTTACGCTCCTTGGCCCATATACTACCCGTTACCGCAGCCACGCGAGCGATATTGACCTTTCCACCGGTTTAACGGTAGGCAAAACCTACGTTCTCGAAGTTTATTTCCTGGCGGAAATAGACACCATTGGGGATGATTTTATCCCTGAAACCATCTTGGTGAAAAACAATAATGGGCAGAACTATAAACTTACGTTCACTTACGGAGGGCCGGCGGCACATCCTTTTGTGGTAATACCGACTACGGTTAGAGAACCCAAGTGCCATGGGGAAAGCAATGGCTCTATCGGGGTTAGTGTTTGGGGCGACCAAACGGGGTTGTTCTACCATTGGTCGAACATAAACCTCAACTTTTATCAGCAAAATGGTCTTCCGGCAGGCACCTACACGGTGACGGTAACCGGGGCAAATTATGCTGAATCCGATACCATTGTGCTTGGTCAACCAGATGTTTTGACGGTTCAATCTTCTAATATTCAACCAGTTACCTGTGGGGGGGGGCTGGGCAGCATCACCATACTAGCTGGTGGCGGCACACCGCCCTATCAATACCTGTGGGCGAATGGCCAGACCACTGCCACAGCCACTTTCCCTAACAGCGGAAACTATACCCTATCGCTTACGGATGCGCACAATTGCATTCAAGTCCAAACCTTCAACTTGCCAGGAAGCGGAACGATCCAGCATAATATCTCAGAAAAAATCTGTGTAGGGGAGAGTATCGTAGTGAGTGGTAATGTGTTCAGCGCCCCGGGTGTGTACAACTTCGTAGTGCCTGGAAATGGCGGTTGCGACACCCTAATACACCTAACCCTGACCGAAACAAATCCAGCGGCATTGCTTGCGAACCTCCCTGCGAACATCCTTGTCACCTGCGATGCGCCTTCCGTCAACCTTTGCGCAGAGCCTGTTCCTAATGCCGCTTTTCAATGGTGGAAGGATGGCATCCCTGCTACCCAGACTCCTTGTTTACTCGCTACCGCAGGGGGCATCTATACCATTAAAGTCACGCTGGACGCTTGTGTGTCTTCAAAAAACATTTTTTCGGAGGAACATTTGGTGGCATTACCTTCTCAATTTGTTGGAATGGACACCTTGACCTGTGATGGCTTCGGAACTACCCCCACACTTTTCCACGCCATCACAAATGCCGAAGGTCCTACCTTCTCTTGGACCAGCAACGGCCAGTTCCTTTCTTCCAATGATTCTTGTTGGTTTGTTATTTCCGACGGTGGGTTTGGTTATACCCTCCCTGATCTCAGGGTGACGGATGTTTTTGGTTGTATTAAACAAGCCACGCCGATGCTTTTAATCACTCAAGACGTTGCTTCGCCGAGCGTTTTTGTTAGCACAACCGATGCCTCTGGCCCGGCAGTTCCCAACGGCTCAGCTTCTGTGCAAGTGAGTGGAAGCGACACTTTTGAAATCATTTGGAGCACTGGACAGACAGGGCCGGATATCCAAAATCTATTGCCCGGCACCTATTGTGCCACTGTAACTGGGGCAAATGGCTGTGCTGCTGTAGACTGTGGCGAGGTAGGCTACACGGTCGGATTGCATGAACGGCACAATATATCACCTCGAATTCACCCTAATCCAGCGATGCCCGGCGACTGTCTTGAAATTGCATTGCCTGAAACTTTTCTCGGCTCAAAAATTATGCTTGAACTAATAAACACCCAAGGCAACACGTTAAAGACAGAAAAATTGGAGCATGTTTCGGCGAATCTCCAATTCAAAATACCCGAGATTTTGGGGGCAGGCGTTTATTTCCTCCGGATATTTTCAGAAAGAGACCAGACAACCGGGAAAATCCTGTTAAAAAAATAACCATTCCTAATTTTAAACGTTGTTTATGGCGTTATTGGCTGGAATAACGTTTTGTTTATAATCTCAAAACAGAGTCTTTACCTACCTTTGCGGCGAACAATTAACAACCATTCATCACCTTTCACAAACATTTCCAAAACATGAGCAAAAAACTCTTTCTTTTCCCATTATTTATTTTTGGCGCTTTCCTCGCAGTTACCTCAACTTCATGCGCTGACAAGTGCAAAGATGTAGAGTGCAACACCGGTACTTGCCTTGATGGCACTTGTGAGTGCGGTGCTGGCTACGAAGGCACCAATTGCGAGATCGAATGGTCTGCCAAATTCATAGGTTCTTACCTCGGTCAGGACGTCGTGACTGTAAGCACATCTGTTCCAAGCAACGTTGGCACTTATCCGCTAACTAAGCCAGCAGTTGTAACGCGCGTAAGTGAAACAGAAATTCAAATTTCAAATTTTGGTGGGTTTGATTCTATTTTGAAAGCAACCCTTAAGGCGGCAGATCATTTTGACATTAATTACACCGACCCTGGTGCTCGTGTATTTACCGGCGAGGGCCACCTCAGTGGCAACACACTTTCGGGAACTTATCGGGTAACTTATTCGGATGCAAGCTACGACGAGGGGACTTTTACCTACAACAAGTAGTTCAGTAATCTAAATGGCATTAAAAAAAGTGCCTGCCGATTTTCGGCAGGCACTTTTTTTAATGAATATGCCCAATAAGATTATTTCCCGCCGCCCTGCTTAACAGCACCGCCGCGTTTCTTTTGTTGTTCAGGAGCGGTCGGCGAGTTAGGGTTGATTGCGCCGCCGCGCTCTTTTTGTTGTTCCACATCGCCTTGTTTTACAGCACCACCACGAGTTTTTTGTGGGTCAGTAGGTGTTTTAGTGCCATTGGGCAATGGATCTACTTTCGGGCCTTTCGAGCTACCTTTTTTGACGATACCTTTTCCAGGTGCAGGAGCCGCAGCCATTTCTGCTTTCCATGCCTCGATGCGGGCGGTGGCTTCTTCTTGTACGCGCGTGTCGCACTCAGCCGTTTTTTCAGTGCGCAGCATTTCAAGTTTAGCCGTCACGGCAGCTGCAATTTCTTCTTTCTGTTGAGCAAGTGTTTTGCCGTCGAATGCGGTGAGGGTGAAAAAGCCAGCTACAGCTACTGCGCCAGCCAAGAGCAATTTTTTATTCATCATAGTTGAATAATTTTCGGTGAATGATGTGAGAATGAGTGGATTTTGGAGTGTTCTCAAAAGGCTTACTTCTTTTTGCCAGCGGCCATTTCGGCGGCTTTTTCAGCTTCGTAGTCAGCGCGGGCTTGATCCACGATGGCCGACACGCGGCCTTCAAAGCCTTCGTCGCACTTAGCTGTCATCTCCTGCTCGACGGCAGCCTTGCCGGCGTCGAAGCCTTTTTGGATTTCAGCTTGTACTTGCTCATCCGTGAGCAGTTTTTCTCCGCAGGATGCCATGGTGAACATCAGGGCTGCGCCAGCGAGAATTCCTAAAACAGATTTTTTCATGTTTGAAAAAAGTGATTTTGAATGGTTAAAAAATTGATGTGCAAAGGTAGTGGTTGTGAGTGTTACGGCACTTTCAGAAGTGACACTTTTTCAAAAAGTGTCACTTCTGAAAAAGTCGGACTTCAAACGAATCTTTCGCCCTAACATTGTTGCCGAAAAAACCCGGCTTATGACGCACGGCACTACCTTTTGTACACATCTTTGGAGCAAAAAAGTTTTCTTAAAGTTTTTGGCGATCTCCGCCATTGCACTGTTCCCCATGTTTTTGAATGCTCAAACAGATGATGAGCTGCTCGAAAACTTTTTCCGGGACAATGAATCTGCTTCTGAATCAGATGCCCAACAGTTCTTGGAAAACCTAGAACTCTTGCGAGACAAACCCTTGAACCTCAATTCGGTAAGCCGCGAGGAGCTTCTTTCTTTGCATTTGCTCAACGAACTCCAAGTGGAGAATCTCATTCAGTACCGCAGCCAGTTTGGGCCGTTTTTGAATGAGTACGAACTTCAGGCCGTGCCGGACTGGGAAATTTCGGACATACGCCGGGTGCTGCAATTTTCGCGAATAAAAACGGGTTTAGATACCAGGAACACCAATCTGTTTCAGGGCATTACTCACGGTGACAATGAGTTGTTCCTGCGATGGGCGCATCCAAATCCTCCCAATTACGACACCGAAAAAGCAGAAGGCGGGCCCGATGCCAGGGCGGTTCGTTACCGACATGCTTTTGACAGCCGCCTCCGATTTGGCTTTACGGCTGAAAGCGATGCTGGCGAAACTTTGTTCAAAGGCAGTAATCAGCAGGGTTTTGATTATTACAGCGCCCATATTTTTGTTCAAAATTGGAATCAAACCATACGCGCCGCCGCTCTTGGCGATTATTCCGCCCGGATGGGTCAAGGGCTTTTGCTGCAAACAGGTTTTGCCCCAGGAAAGTCAGCCGAAACGGTTTCTGTGGCCCGGGGCGGGCGCAAATTGAATGCGTATGGCGCCTTTGGGGAAACCTATTTTTTCCGGGGCGCGGCCACCACCCTGGCTTTTGGCAAGCACCTCGAAATCACAGCCATGTACTCCAACCGTCGCCGCGACGCGAATGTGCAAGTAGACACCTCTGAATTTGATTCTCCTGAAGTCGAGTTTTCTTCCCTTCTAAGCTCAGGTTATCACCGTACCGCCTCCGAAATCGAGGACGAGAAAAAACTTCACGAACAAGTGGGTGGAATGGTGGCTACTTGGGGAGGACGTCGAGGCCAAATTTCCGCAAACGCCCTCCATATCGCTTATGACAAGCCCTGGAACGCCTCCCCTGCACCTTATCGGCAGTTTGCCTTTCGAGGTAAAAGTTTGACAGGAACAAGCCTAGACTACAACTACCGCTGGCGCAACATTTTTCTTTTTGGGGAAACGGCTCGTAGCGACAACGGTGGGCTCGCGGCCGTTA
>JANMME010000129.1:0-3016 GCA_031373015.1 Saprospiraceae bacterium | reverse complement strand
TTTGGTTTCATCTCTTCGCGCAGCACTTTGGAAAAACCCAGCAGCGCAAATTTACTAATGCTATACGATCCGCCATTCGGATAGGCCATAAAACTGGCGATGCTGCACATATTGAAAATATGCCCCCGGCCTTGGGGGATCATGATCGGCAAAAGTGCCCGGGTAAGGTGGTAGGCACTGTACAGGTTGGTTTCCAGTTGCGTTTCGAGGGTACCTTCCTGTTCTTCAGAAATCTTGCCGGGTAGGAAGAGCCCCGCGTTGTTTATCAGCACATCGAGTTGTGGAAAGATGCTGCGCACGAATGCCCCAAATTCCCGCACCTCCGGTTTTTTACTCACATCCACCGAGAAGGTGTGCAGTTTTTGCTCTGGGAATTGCTCGAACCAATCGCGTTCCATCGCTTCCAAATCTGTTTCTGTGCGAGCACAAACGCAAAGATCGAAGCCGTTTTGGGCAAATATTTCGGCAATGGCGCGCCCCAGTCCTTTGGTAGCTCCGGTGATGACAGCGGTTTTGTTGCTCATGATGCGTTGGATATTTTTGGCAAATGTAAGTTGCTAAGCTTTGTACCTTGGACGCAGTTTGAAATAATACGATAGGGTTTCGCGCAGATGGTACGCAGATTCTGTGTAACATCTGCGTTTCCCATCTGCGTAACATCTGCGCGAAACCCGCCCGCATAACATCTGTGTGAAATATAAAACCCATGCTTTTTCAAGTATGAGCGAACAACCAACGACTAGCGCTTTGCCCGCCTTCGCCGAGGCTACGGCGGGTAAAGACGGTCACGTCAAATCATCCACCCTTTCCCCCTGGCCTGACCGCTTGCGCAATCTTGCCACGGTGATGGTAATCGGCATCCACGTGGCCGCGCCCATTGCACATGGCGAAGGCCTCGATTTCAACGGCTCGTGGTGGTGGGCGGGTAATTTTTGGAATTCCCTCACCCGCCCTGCTGTTCCTTTGTTTGTGATGTTGAGCGGTTATCTATTGCTGGGGAAAGACTATCCACTGCCCGATTTTCTGAAAAGAAGATTCTCGCGTGTGGTCATCCCGGCCATATTCTGGATGCTCATTTACAGCTTCTACAACTTCATGGCCAAAGGCAGCCCGGCCAGCATCGGGGAAGTACTCAAAGGCCTCGTGACTGGCCCCGTACATTATCACCTCTGGTTTATTTACCTCATCATTGGGCTGTATTTGGTGTACCCCATTTTACGGCCTTGGGTGCGCTCTGCCACCAATCAAGACTTCCTGTACTTTATCGTGATGTGGTCCATCGGTACCTGGGTAGCGAAGGCTCTGTACACGTACGCCCAGATGCCTATAGGTATCTATTTCGAACTTTTCACGAACAATTGCGGCTACTTTGTGATGGGCTACTTCCTTGGCAACCGGGTAATACTGCGAGCGGTTAACTCGGATAAAACAGAAACCACCGCAATTCCCGGCACATTGTTCGTCATTAATCGTTACACGCCTTGGTTGTTGATTGCCATTGGTACCGCCGGCACCATGCTGACTTCTTATTGCATCAATACCTTTTTCTGGAACGGGCACACCAATGTCTATTTCTACGATTACCTCACGCCCAACGTGGCCATTTCGGCCTTTGGCTGGTTTTTGCTCGCCAAAACGGCGTTCAACAGCAAACCGCTGCTGGATATCGAGCGCGATTTTTCGGCAGCGAGTTTTGGCATCTATTTCGCCCACGTTTTGGTGATGGATTTCTGCGGGAAATTGGGCTACTGGCACAGTATGGCCCATCCAATATATGTTTCCCCCATGCTTGCGGCCATGATTGCAAGTTTGACATTTTTGGCCATTTCGCTGATTCGGGTTTTGCCGGGCGGGCAGCGAGTCACTTAGATTTTGGATTTTGGAATTACGATTTACGATTATTTTGATCCGAAAAAGATACAAATTTTGCCCTTTTCGGATCAAAATAATCGTAAATCGTAATTCCAAAATCCTAAATTGCAACGCCTACTTGAAATTGATATACAGCGCCGGGTCCACGGGCCGCCCTTTGTGCCAAAGTTCAAAGTGAATGTGTGGCCCGGTCGTGTTTTCGCCCGAGTTTCCGATGATGGCGATGGCTTCGCCCGCTTTCACGTTGTCGCCTTCGCGGCGGAGGAGTACGGAGTTGTGTTTATAGATCGTGACCACGTTATTGGGGTGCTGCACGGCTATGCTATAACCAGTCTCTACGGTGTAACCCGCTGATATGACCGAGCCGTCGGCGGCACTTTTCACAGCCGTGTTTTTCGGGGCAGCCACATCAATTCCGAAGTGATTTTTCGACAAGTCAAATTTGGCCGTAATATCGCCGCTCACTGGGGGCATGAAGAAAAGCTGCTCCAAGGGAATATCTCGTGAGAGGCCCGTGAGGGGCGCTGCAATGGCTTTAGGGTCGGAGGTGAAAGTGCCTGTAGCGACGGCAGAGCGCAACTTCTCGTCCTCCGGGATGCGGTCTATGTCTTTGGGCATGGTATCGGCAGGGTTTTCAGGCTGGCCTTGTTTTTTGACCGCTTCTTCGGTCATGCTTTCCATATTGCCCGTCAGGATATTTCTAATGTTTTCGTTGTAGCGACGGGTGGCTTCGATTTCATTTTCAAGATTGGCCACTTTGCCCGTCAGCTCGGCAATCTCGGAATCGCGTGTGAAATCGCCGTATCCGGGAATATAACGCTTCAAAGGTGTCCAGATGATCAGCATGGTAACCAAAATAGCCGTGCCGACAATAAGCGAGCTAAGCCCGACATACACCGCCAAAGGCGTGAGTTTCACGGACGTGACCTCCTCGAACGTGTCGTCGTTCATGATGACAAGGCGGTACTTGTCGCGCATCTTCTCCATGAGGCTGCGGTCCTCGTCGCCGTGACTGCGGAAGAAGTTGATGAATTGCTTTAGGAAAGCGAAGAATTTTTGCATCCGATGCTTGGTGGGTGGATGATTTGTGCTTCGTGCGAGATGGATGGAACACGGATGACACGGATGAGACACGGATTTTGGG
>JANMME010000101.1:0-5852 GCA_031373015.1 Saprospiraceae bacterium | reverse complement strand
GTGAACAATTCCGTCATTCCCAATGCCAATGCGATTGCAGAGGAACGCAATCTTGGCACCCTTTACTTTGATGTGGATGAGCGAGACATCAAGGCTGGAGACATCGTAGAAGTAAAATTGACGGCTTCTGAAAAGGTAGCTGGCTATCAATTCACCTTAAACCTCAATGGTTTGGAAGTCCTAGATGTGCTACCCGGCGACAACATGAGCAAAGAAAACTTTGCTACTTTCTCCGAAGCAATCACGGCTTCCGTGAATACAGAGGCAGGCGAATTCGCATTCCGATTCCGGGCAACGCACTCTGGCAAATTGAGCCAGATGATCGGACTCGGCAACAGCATCACTCGCACCGAAGGATACGTGTCCGCAGAAGCTTTACCCGCTGAAGCCTTGGCGCAAGCGGGAGCGAAGGAGGGCGTGTTGGATAATGGAGGAGTGACAAAAAAAGACCTGGCACTCCGATTCAAATCATCCACAGGTGTTACTGTCAGCGGCATCGGGTTTGAACTGCTGCAAAACGTTCCCAACCCGGCGAAAGGCTTCACAAATATTTCCTTCTTCTTGCCAGAATCAGCC
The DNA here is from genome assembly GCA_031373015.1 of Saprospiraceae bacterium. Classification (GTDB taxonomy): domain Bacteria; phylum Bacteroidota; class Bacteroidia; order Chitinophagales; family Saprospiraceae; genus M3007. The sequence continues at coordinate 5,276 of JANMME010000101.1, read as the reverse complement.
GAAGCCACGCTGACGATCAGCAATGCCGAGGGTCGAATGCTTAAGTTGCTGAAAGGTGATTTTGCCAAAGGTTTTAATACCGTGACCCTACAGCGCGCTGAACTAGAAGCGGGTATTTTGTACTACCAACTCGATACGCCAACACACAGCGCAACGAAGAAGATGATTGTAGTAGAATAACTGCGTCTGACTGCTTCAAATCGTTTGACGAATAGAAAAAAACAGCGCGGTTTACGGGGAATACCCTGTGAACCGCGCTGTTTTTTGACGAACTCGTTTACACCTTGTGCAATAACCGCTTTGAATTACCTTTGTTGCTATGAGCGGGAGTATGGTTGATATGTTCCAGCCACAAATCTATACCAACTGCTCATTTTTATCCTCCACACCACCACATCGCCCTTTTCGCATAACCCCTACATCCAATGAAGTCAATGATAAAATATCTAGCAAGGGTGTTGAGTGCCATAATCATCTGCTGTACTGTGTTGGCTTATGCCTGTCCGTACGTGAATCCGGCCAATTTTTCGTGGTTGTCGTTTTTTGGCACTGCGTACCCCTGGATGTTGTTGACAAACTTGCTTTTATTGGGCGTATGGGCTTGGCATAGCAATCGTTTCGCGCTTTATCATTTGGGTATTTTGGTTTTTGGATGGCAACACATCACAGGTTTTATTGGCTTTGATTTTGGAAAGGACGCAGTGCCTGAAAGTGCTATTACGGTGGCCACGCACAATCTGGGCGGTATTTACCAAGGCCGAGAAGCCACCGACCTGTGGCGCGAAAAACGTGCCGCCGCATACACAGGCTTTTTGCAGGAAAACGGATTTCCCGACATCCTTTGCACCCAAGAAACAAGCGGCAAATTCTATCGCCTGCTCGCAGAAAAAATGGGCTACCAGTATACGTTCAACCTCAAAAAAGGAACCGTAATCCTCAGCCGATTTCCCATTCTGGCTGGCGGTGATGTGCAGTTTGAAAACACCTCCAATTCCACTCTTTGGGCAGACATTCGTGTGGGTGAAAAAAAAGTTGTGCGCGTCTACAACGTTCACCTTCAATCGAATAGAGTCACTAAAACCACCGAAAAAGTCATACAAAAAGGCGATCTCGATGAGGGTGAAACCTGGCAGGACATCGGTTTTGTACTAGGTCGGGTGGGGTCGGCAACGAGCCTCCGGGCCGAGCAAGCGCAGAAATTGCGCGAGCACATCGCCGCCTGCAAGCTCCCCGTGATCATTTGCGGCGACTTCAACGACACGCCCAATTCTTATGTTTATTCCCTGCTCTCTGAGGGTTTTCACGACACCTTCCGCCAAAAAGCCCTCGGCTTGGGCACCACTTTTGGCGGGGCGTTGCCACTGCTCCGCATAGATTACATCCTAACCGAAAAAAGCATCACCACCTTCTCCTGCCGCACTGCCCGCGACGGCGATTTTTCGGATCACTATCCGGTTTTTGCGGCCTTGGGGATTTGAGCGTTTTCTCTCCAAAAGGTTCTATTTACAACTAAATGGTTTAAAAACGCAAAAGATGATTGATATTTGCTGACCTTTTCAATGCTATTCATGAGCAATCAAAAACTAGATAAATCTTTTTCTAAGCCAATTTTTGCCGTAGACCTTTTTTGCGGTATTGGAGCGTTGACCTGTGGTTTGCAAAAAGCAGGCATTCAAGTAAATGCAGGGTATGACATTGATGAGTCCTGTCGCCATGGATATGAGTACAATAACTCAGTTAAGTTCCATCGTTGCAGTGTTTCAGATTTGAGGGGCGACGAACTTTCCATGCATTACCCCGATGACAGCCTCAAAATTTTAGTCGGATGTGCCCCCTGTCAACCTTTTTCGACACACACAAATAAGAGTCGCGAAAAACAGGAAGAGGGTGAGCGTTGGAATCTTTTGGATTCTTTTGGCAAATTAGTAGAGGAGACCAGCCCTGATTTTGTTTCAATGGAAAATGTAACAAATCTGCGAAACCAAGATGTTTTTCGCAACTTCGTTGCCACCTTAGAAAGGTTGGGCTATTTCGTTCACTATCAAATTGTTGATTGTCCCGATTATGGAATTCCTCAAAAACGTAGGCGGTTGATACTTTTAGCCTCTAAATTTGCAAAACCCCGCCTAATTGAGCCCACACATATTCCGCACAGGACTACATATGATGAAATTGGCAATCTTCCGAAGATAAAGGCTGGAGAGATCTGTGAAACTGACTCTTTGCATCGTGCCCCTGCGATGTTGGACACCATGCTCAAGCGCATCAAGCAGTCTGTTCCAAATGGTACTTGGTTGGATTGGGAAGAAGAGCTTAGAACACCTTGCCATCGATCTAAATCAGGTCAATCATATAAATCAGTGTATGGTCGGATGGCGTGGGATAAGCCTTCCCCTACCATCACAACCCAATTTTATAATTTTGGGACCGGTCGTTTTGGACACCCTGAACAGGATCGTGCGATTTCTCTTAGGGAGGGGGCTTTACTACAGACCTTCCCACCTGACTATCAATTTGTCGCGCCAGGTGACCCAATATATTTCAAAAGAATTGGGCGATTCATAGGGAATGCTGTTCCAGTTAGATTGGGAGAAGTGATTGGACTTTCCATAATTGAGCATTTCAAACGCCATCTCTGACAATAATATGCCCAACAACCAACCATCCACGCTCAAGTGGCGATTTGATATCAATGTGCTTCGGCTCATCGGTCGAGAACTCATCTCTGACCGCATCACAGCTGTGTACGAGTTGGTGAAGAACTGTTACGATGCAAACGCGAAGGAGGTCTATGTAGAGTTCGAGGAGGACAAAATCATCGTTCGAGACGATGGTATAGGTATGACCTTTGAAGACATTCGCGACAAATGGATGGTAGTGGGTACCGACAGCAAGAGAGCAGAACACTTTTCACCAGAGCCTTTCAAGCGCAGATATGTAGGTGAAAAAGGCATCGGTCGGTTTGCCACTGATAAACTTGGGCGCAAACTTTTGATAAAAACCAAGAAGGAGGGGCATGACTTCTGGCTGTTTGTAGAAATTGACTGGGCTGCCTACGAGCCTGTGCGTGGCGAAAACGGAGAGATTTCTTTGTTCACGGATGTCGAAAATAACTATTGGCTTGAAGATACTAGTGATTTAAACGCACAGGGCACGAGCTTGATAATGAGTGGCCTTGAATATGAATGGACGGGAAGGGATTTGGAACACCTCAACAGGGAGCTGTCAAAATTTTTGTCACCATTTTATGGAAGCCAAACCCCGTTTAAAACATTCATCAACTCCGAACAGCATGAAGGCTTTGAAAATGTAGAGGTGCAGTCGGCTGCGATTGATTTGGCTTCACATATCGCTGAAATCAAATTCGGGAGGGACGACCAGACTGGCGAAGAATATCAGGAGACCTTGAACTTTGATGATAAGAATGGATTGATTAGGACGAATAGAGTATCAAAGCCAATATTTGGGTGCGTTCAGATGAAACTGTATTTCTTTGACAAAGAAGCGAAAGCCAAGTACAATCGCGCCCACCCTAATAAGGATGATAGGATTGACGGCATACGAATTTACCGCGATGGAATTGTGACAACTCCATTCGCTGAAAGCGAGGCAGAGCCTTTTAAGCGTAGAGATATTCTCGGCATTGATAAACGTTTATGGCAAGATACTTTTACGCGGATTGGTACAAGGGAGGTCATCGGGTTTGTGGAGATCACCAAAGATGGCAACCCACAAATCATTGACGCGACCAACCGGCAAGATTTTGTAGACACACCAGAGTACCGGGCCTTGAAGGAGTTTATAATTGACCAGTTGGATGTTTTTTCCAAGGTAAAAATCTTCCAAGTCAAACGGAAGAAACTGCTTAACGAAGCCTCCTACAGAGAGTCCATCAAAGACCTGCGTACCACCACAAAACTGGTGGAGCAAATCGAGAAGCAGAACCCCGTTTTGGCAACAGACTTGGCTCCTTTGAAGGCGCAGTTAGCATCAGCAGTAGCAGCGTCGGAGCGCAACCTTGACGAGCAAAAGAAGATGCATGAAGAGTTTCTCAGGCGAGAGAACATATACCTGAGCCTCATGTCGCTGCAAGACTACGCAGTAATGCTGGCCCACGCAGTAAGGACGACGGTCGGTCAAGTGTTGAGGATGTCGGAGTTCTTTGCCGACCGCTTTCCTAATCCCAAGTTCGATGGGTTATTCAAGGACTACGCCAAGCAGATTTATGAGGGTATGCTGACCCTCAACAGAGTGACAGACTTCATGCTCAGTTATGCCGGGTCGAACTTGGCGTTTGAGGACTTGAACCTTAAAAAATTGATTGAGGGGCTTTTTCAGGTGTACGGATTAGAGTTCAACAAAGAAGGCATATCTGCACAGGTAGAAGTAGATGGCAACATTACGTTGTTCGCCAACCGGAAATTTTTTGAGGAAATCATCCAGAACCTCATCTCTAACTCCATCAAAGCTCTGAAAGACACGGTGCAGAAGCGAATCAAATTCAGTGGCTGGGTCGAGAACGACCACTTTCTGTTTTATTTCTCAGACAACGGCATCGGAATCGCCCCAGAAATCCGGGACAAAGTGTTCGACCTCTATTACACAAAGACCGCCAAAGAGGGCGGCGCAGGTGTGGGGCTTTGGATCGTGAAGACCCGTATCGAATCCTTGAAAGGTACTGTGCAAATCGTTGAAAACGAATTGAAACCAAGTGGTGCGACTTTCAAGATCACCCTTCCATTTCAAAAAAACTGACCCGCTTATGCAGCAATCAAACCCGATACGTATTGTCATCATTGACGACAACTTCCGAGAGAATGACCCCTTGGTGATCACCTTGAAAGAGAACCACGGAGAAGAAAGCGTGCGGATTTTTCGCAGCGCCGACGAAGGGCTTGCTTTTGTTTTGGACAACTTGTCTAGCAAGATCGTTGTGCTGCTTGATTTGGACTTAGGAACCAATGAAAGAAGAGGCGAAATCGTGTTCGATGAAATTCGCAGTAAAACATCCCTTGTTACAGTCATCATCATGTCTGCGAATCTGCTAAGCCTTTCCAACGAAACGCTGCGGGGATTCATCAACAACCACGCCTTCTCAGCTATTCTTAACAGCAATAATTCGATAAAGGAAAATCTAGCTATCATTGAAAACGCGGTTGATCAGCTCAGCCTCCGGGTGGATTGTGCCCTAGAAGAGTGGATACTGCGCCACAACCCAGAAGATCGGAACAAGCCTTACCTGACTTTGAGTACAGGAGAAAAATACTCTCTCAATC